>CAYNWJ010000383.1:0-4369 GCA_964400815.1 uncultured bacterium | reverse complement strand
CCGATTCGGAACGGGATTTTCTCCCGCTGACGGTGAAATACCGGGAAAAAACGTATGGAATCGGAAAAATCCCCGGGAATTTCTTCAGACGTGAGGGCCGACCGAACGCGAAGGAGATCCTGAGCGCGCGTCAGATCGACCGTCCGCTTCGTCCGCTTTTCCCGAAGGGATTCACGAACGAGATCCAGATCATTGTTACGGTCCTTTCATCCGACAAGGAGAATGACCAGGACATTCTCGGTCTCATCGGCGCATCGGCTGCATGTTCCATGTCAGGACTGCCCATCGAAAAAATCGTCGGCGCCGTTCGTGTGGGATATCTCAACGGTGAATACATCATCAATCCCACGTTCGAACAGCGTGAGGAATGCGATCTCGATATCGTGGTGGCCGGTTCCGACACCGACATCATGATGGTCGAGGGCAGCGCATTCGAGGTTCCAGAGGACGTGGTCATCGGGGCGCTCGATTTCGCTCGTTCGCATATCCAGGAAGTATGCAACCTGCAACGCGAGCTCATCGATGGAATCACCAAACCCACAATCGATTATGAAGTCAGGATTGCATCTGACGACATGGTCGGGGACATCCTTGTTGGATTCGGCGCGTCCATCGAGTCGGCGGTGCAGATCGCTGACAAGACGGAGCGCAAGGAAAAGCTTTCTTCGATCGCGGAAGAAGCCCTTCTGGCGCTCGAGGAAAAATATCCCGAAGAGGAAAACCGCCTGAAACAGGCCTTTTCGATCGCAGAGAAGAAAATTGTGCGTAAAATGATTCTCGATCAGAAAAAGCGTATCGATGGCCGTACTCCGGATGACATCAGGGATGTCTCCTGCGAAGTGGGCGTTCTTCCGAGAGCTCACGGCTCAGGTCTTTTCACACGTGGCCAGACCCAGGCGCTGGCTGTCATCGCTCTCGGCACGAAACTTGACGAACGCATGATCGATGACCTCGAGGGCACGAGCTTCAAAAGCTATATGCTCGATTATAACTTCCTGCCGTTCAGCGTGGGCGAAGTCCGCATGATGCGCGGCACCTCGCGGCGTGAGATCGGCCACGGCAATCTTGCCGAACAGGCAATCGCTCCGGTCATACCTTCGGACGAGATATTCCCGTATACCATCCGCATCGTTTCCGATATCCTCGAATCCAACGGCTCTTCCTCGATGGCGACCGTCTGCTCCGGTTCATTGTGCCTCATGGATGCCGGTGTCCCGATCAAGACACCTGTCGCCGGCATAGCCATGGGACTCATCAAGGAAGGCGATCAATACGTTGTTCTGACCGATATTCTCGGCGATGAGGATCATCTCGGCGACATGGATTTCAAGGTCACCGGCACCGCCGAAGGCATCACCGCGTTCCAGATGGACATCAAGATCGACGGGATCACGACCGAAATCATGACCGAGGCTCTTTCAAAGGCTAAAGCCGCCCGCGAACACATTCTCCGGATCATGAACGAAACCATTCCAGCACCGCGTGAAAGCCTCTCGAAATACGCGCCACGGATTATTTCCATCTCTGTCCCCGTTGACAAGATCGGCCTGGTGATCGGACCCGGCGGCAAGATGATAAAGAGCATTCAGGAGGAAACCGGAACGGTCATCAATATCGATGATGACGGCACAACTCTCATAAGCTCGGAAGAGGGCGAAGGCGGCGAGCTTGCCCGCCGGAAGATCGAGGCGCTCGTCGAGGATCCCGAAGTCGGCAAGATCTATGAAGGCCCTGTCAAACGCATCACGAGTTTCGGCGCTTTTGTCGAGATACTGCCCGGCAAGGACGGCATGATCCACATTTCCGAAATGGAAAATCACCGCATCAAGCGTATCGAAGACGTGGTGAATGTGGGTGATACGGTACGCGCCAAAGTCATCAATATCGACAATCAGGGCAAGGTCAAACTCAGCCGCAAGGCTGCATTGAACGAAGAGGGCACTGGAAAAACTGATGGAGCAAACAATAATTAAGACAGTTCTTCCCAGCGGTTTGACCATAGTTTCGGAGCGAATGCCTCATGTTCGCTCCGTTTCTTTTGGTGTTTGGATAAAAGCGGGTTCATTTACAGATACGCCCGCCGGAAGCGGCTTGTCGCATTTCCTCGAACACATGCTCTTCAAGGGCACCGGCTCCAGAACGGCTTATGATATCGCTTCGTCCATCGAGTCGATAGGAGGGAGCCTGAATGCGTTCACATCCAGAAATCTCACGTGTTATCACGCGACTGTTCTTGGAGAAGACATTTCAAAGGCAGTGGATGTTATCCTCGACATGCTTCAGGACCCGCTGTTTCGAAAAGAGGATATCGAAACCGAGAAAAAGGTGGTCGCAGAGGAAATTTTCGAGTCGCGTGATGTTCCCGAAGATTTCATACAGGACGAATTTGCGGATCGCGTTCTCACACCACTGCCGGAAAGCAATTCCATACTTGGGAGCGAACATCTCATCCGGGAGATAACGGCCGATGATCTCCACAGGTATCGGACCAGCCATTACCGCACGGATACAATCGTAATGGCAGCCGTCGGCAATGTCGACCACACTGCACTTGTCGAACTCATCCAGGAACGAGAGAAATTCTCACGTGATGCACAAGATAAAGCATCGCCGTATGTTTCTGAAAGGCAAGCCGAACAATCGGTGAAAATTCATCACGGGCTTACCCAGGCTCACCTGTGTCATGGTGCGAGGATATTCGGGTATCCCGAATCACGACGATTGACGCTTTTGTTGCTGCATACGATTCTGGGCGACGGCATGTCAAGCAGGCTGTTTCAAAATATTCGTGAACATCGTGGTCTCGCATATTCAGTCTATACCTATTTCGAGTTATATGAGCGAACCGGTCTTTTCGCGACATATGCTGCAACTGACGCGAAATACATTGATGTAACACTGGAACTTATTAATAAAGAGTACGATAACATTTGTAAGCATCCTTTGAACGACACAGCGCTTTCTCGCTTGAAAAATCAACTCAAGGGCTCACTCCTGATCGGACTGGAGAGTCCCTACAACAGAATGAGCTATCTCGCGAAACAGTACTTGTACAAGTCAAAATACAGCGATATTAATGACACGATAATGAAGATTGACAGGATTACTGCAGAAGAAATATCGGTTTTGGCCCAAGAAATATTGGACGATGAAATCAACTATGATGTGATACTAACATAATAATAAACAATATATAATATCGATTGCATTAAATCAGTCAAATAATTGAACATAGGTTGTCTGACAACAGTGAAAGTGAGGCGGGCATGGACCATGTTTTAGTGCGTCACATTTCGAAGCATGAAAATGAAAAAGTGAAGATCATGGGTTGGGTTGTACACCACCGCCCGAGCGGCAAACTCGTTTTTTTTGAAATACGCGATGGATCGGGTACGATTCAATGTGTCGTCTTCAAGAAAGAGGTTGATGCTGCGGTTTATGATAAAGCGAATAATCTATCTCTTGAAACTTCCGTTATTGTTGAAGGCATGGTCCGTCGCGATGAAAGATCCAAGACAGGATTCGAGATCGGCGTGACAGGGCTTGAGATTCTTCACAAACCTGAAGCCGAATACCCTATTTCAGAGAAAGACCATGGTGTCGCATTTCTTCTTGATAACAGACATCTATGGTTGCGTTCGTCGCGACAGATATCCATAATGAGAATACGTTCCAGCATATTCACTGCCATCACACAATTCTTTAAAGATAATGGTTTTACACGTTTCGACACTCCAATATTCACGCCGTCGGCTTGCGAAGGCACCACGACATTGTTCGAGACCGATTACTTTGACGACAAGGTCTATTTGACCCAGAGCGGACAGCTCTATCTCGAGGCGGGAGCATGCGCACTCGGAAACGTGTATTCGATGGGTCCTACATTTCGTGCTGAAAAGTCGAAAACACGGCGACACTTGATGGAATTCTGGATGGTTGAGCCGGAAATGGCGTTTTGCGGACTTGAAGACGACATGGATGTCGCGGAGCAGTTTGTCGCTTTCATTATTTCTTATGTTCTGGAAAATAACAGGGATGATCTCGAAAACATCGGACGGGATATCAAACTGCTCGAAAAAATGACTTGTCCTTTCGAACGTCTTGCTTATGGCGACGCAATCGAGATTTTACAGAAAGAAAATGTTGATATCTCATGGGGAGACGATTTCGGCGGTGACGAGGAAACGCATCTGTCAAACATGTTCGAGAAGCCAATTCTTGTCCATCGGTATCCGGCGGCATGCAAGGCGTTTTACATGAAGAACGATCCCGATAATTCAGATCTCGCGTTGAATTTCGATATGCTCGCGCCGGAAGGGTACGGTGAAATCATTGGCGGCGGCCAGAGGGAGGACGATTATGACACGCT
>CAYNWJ010000382.1:295-4374 GCA_964400815.1 uncultured bacterium | reverse complement strand
GGGCGCGATCCCGGCACAGGCGCCCCCGCTTCCGCCGAGCAGCTCGTCCGCCCTCCTCCGATGAACGCCGGGAACGACGAGCCTGGGCATGTACCTCTTTTCGACACCGAAGAAGGCAAGGGCGTCACCGATGCTCCGGATCACGTCGCAGGAACAGCGCCAGCGGTTGCGGGTCCCTATCATGAGACGGCGGGCGAGCGTGTGTTTGTCAATCCTGACCGTGCGGGGCGCCCGGAGGAGAAAAGACACCGCCCTGCTCCTGAGCGAGGCATGGAGGTCCACGACCGCATCGAAGGAATCGCGTCCCAGCGAACCGGCGATTTCGGCGGGTGACTCACCGCCATTGACAGCAGCAACACGGGAGAGACGCGGATCGTCGACAAAGAGATCGTCGAAGGGTTTTCGGGTGAGCAGGGTGATTTCGGGATCGCGTACCGATTCCGCAAGGGCATCGAGAGCAGCGGAAGCCATGACGACATCGCCGAGGGAACTGAATCGAATGACGAGAATCCTCATATCGCGCCGGAGTTTGCTGTCGGTTTTTCGCTCGACCGCGAACAGTGGTCCGCGGGTTACTTCACCCCGCTCGTCCACGGTCAGGTCTGGTCGCGCTCCTGCATGCTGCTGGTTACCTGGTCGCCCTTGCGGTATGAACCGAGCACCTTGAGAAAGCTGGCGATCTCCTCGAGATGGCCGATGGCCCGTTTCGTCACATCACTGCGGATATCACCGTCGAAATCGAGATAGAACATGTACACCCAGGGGGAGCCCGGAATGGGCCGGGACTCGATCTTATAGAGATCTATGTCCCTGAGGGCGAACACGCTCAGGCTCTTGAAGAGCGCACCGGGTATGTTCTTCGCCGAAAAAACGATCGATGTCTTCGAGTCTTCGACGGGATCGGCCAGTTCCCGCGAGAGGACCAGGAACCGCGTGAAATTCTGGTGGTTCGACTCGATTCCCGCCGAGAGTATTTCGAGACCGTAATCCCGCGCGGCCTGCTCGCTGGCGATGGCCGCCTCGTTGGCCGTGGGGCACTCCTTGATCCTGCGCGCCGCGCCCGCCGTGTCATAGACGCTCACCAGCTCGACATCATCGAGCTGCGCAAGGAAGTCCTTGCACTGGGACAGGGCCTGTGGATGGGAATAGATTTTTCTCACTTCACCGAGTTCGGTCCCCGGAGCCGCCAGGAGATTGTGAACGATCCTGAGCTTGATCTCGCCGGTGATGACGAGGTCGTGCTTGAGCAGGAGATCGTAATTCTCGTGTATGCTCCCGGCGAGGGAGTTTTCGATCGGAATGGTCCCGTGATCGGCATCGCCCGACCGGACCATCGTGAAAATGTCCTCGAAGGCCGGCCGCGGCATGACCTCGATATCGTAGCCGAAAAACTCATAGCTGGCAAGCTCGCTGTATGCCCCGAGCTCGCCCTGAAATGCGATTCGTTTCATGAATTGTCACTCTTCCCCGGATGAATCCTCTTGTGCGTCCTCGTCCACAGCAGCCTTTCCGGATGCCTTGCCATGCACATTCTTCATCATGTCGAGCACCGAGGGGATCAGGTCGATGAGACGGGTGAGAGTGGCTTCACGGCTCTTCAGGGGCAGGAGCTGCGCATGGCCCTTCGAGACGACAACGAACGCCACAGGCTCCACCGTGGCGCCGCCGCCCGTCCCCATGCCGCCGCCTTTCTCGGGTTCGTCCTGCCCGCCGCCCCCGGCGCCGAATCCGAACGATACACGTGAAACGGGGATGATGACAGAGTCTTCGGCCTGAACGGGTTTCCCGATGACCGTTTCGGAGCGGACGGTTTCCTTGATCTGCTCCATGACGACTTTGACGACTTCGGTGATTTCCATTGAATCATGCCTCCTGAAAAGACAGTTCGTGTGATTGCGATTCTTTTCCCGTATTTTTCGCGCGCCTGTAGACCGCCATCAGGCGCGGTGCGTTCTTCCAGAGCACATGCAGCATGAATGTTACTTCCACATACAACGACCCGCCGGCCACGATGCTGTCGAAACGGTATTTCGGCCGGATGGTGAACCGGGGGGGCAGAAACGGATTGATGGAAAAGATTATCCCGGTCAGCCAGCCGGTGAGCGCAGGGTTCCAGAGGCCGAACTCCAGCTCGCTGTCCACACGGTCGAAACGGACGGTGTCGGTCAATACCCGCATGCCCTCCCGGAACAATGCATGGTATGTGATCAATTCGTCCTTTTTCGACGACAACCGCTCGAGGAGCGTTCCCTTTTCGCCCTCCTCGGCGGCCTTCTCTTCATCCTTCTTCTTCTTCCCTTTTCCGAAACGCGGCAGTTCGAATTTCGATGAAGCGCCGGTGATGTCGATCGAGAAAAGGCGTGTGCGTCCGATGAAAAATCGGAGCCTGCTGCGTTTTCGGAAGCTCCTTATGCCGATGCCGGCCAGTCCCCCGTATAGCATGATACGGCCGCGTATGTCGAACCCGAGGTCCGTGTCCCCCTCGAGCCGGAAAAAAAGTTTCACCGGGAGAACGAACAGAAGCAGGATGATGCATGCAATCACTGCAAGAGCGGCCAGAAGGACCGTCACGGCGAAACACCTCTTTCCTGATACAAATTACGCATGAATCCGGTGGAAAACGGCAATGGATCGTATATATATAATACACAGAGGTACGCCCGCGTCATAGTATTTTCTCCCGCATCTGTCACCGTGCATGAAAATTGTGAGGGGATGCATGGCGGATCAAGAGGGGGACTTTGCAGAGTGGAGGAAAATCCGAAAGGCAGACCCCTCCGGTTTCTCCGAAGCCATCTTCCTTTCAAGGAGAGGCAACGCAACTCCCGGCAGTCCACCACGAGATCGGTGCGTCCGAGGAAGGATTTCTGCCGGTAAAACCGCCGCATCTCGTGTGGTAGTCGAGAAAAGGGGTGGCGCCACGCCCACTTTCACCTTGACTGGAAGAATCAAATTCACTAAATAGTAAAGATATCGCCATGAAAACCGGCACACTCCGGAGACGGCCATGCTCAACTCCTCAGTTCTGCTCCTGAACCAGAACTACGAGCCGCTGACAACGTGCAGCGCCCGCCGCGCCATCGTCATGGTCTGGTCGGGCAAGGCCGAGGTGGTGGAGAGCACCGGGGCCATGGTACGCTCGGTGAGCATGGCATTCGACATACCGTCGATCATCAGGCTCCTGTTCTATGTCAGGATAGCTCACCGGTGGAATATCCAGTTGTCGAAACAGAACATCATGCGGCGGGACAGGCGGGTGTGCCAGTATTGCGGCACGAAGGAAGGGCCCATGACCATCGACCATGTGGTCCCGCGCTCGCTCGGAGGCGGAGACTCATGGGAGAACCTTGTATGCGCCTGCGCCGCATGCAACAACAAAAAGGGCGACCGTTCTCCGGGAGAGGCGGGATTGAGGCTCATTCGAAAACCGAAGCGCCCCAATCTCCGTTCCTTCCTGTTCCACAACCTGGGACCGGTTCAACGGACTTGGCGCGCCTATCTCAAAATCGGATAACCAGCGGCTGCATGACACATGAATGACACCACATCGCCCCTCCCCGATCCGGCAGATCCCGACGATTCCACAGAAAACGGTGCTCCGGCGTCGTTCGTCGATGCCGACGACGACTACCGCATACGGCTCTCCGTATTCGAAGGGCCCGTCGACCTCCTTCTCTACCTGATCAGGAAGAAGGAGGTGGACATCCATGAGATATCGATTTCCGAGATCGCCCGGGAATATCTCGAATACGTGGAGATGATCAGGCTGATCGACATCGAGAAGGCGGGCGATTTCATCGTGGTGGCGGCGTCCCTGATGAAATTCAAGTCCCGGAGCCTCTTCGAGCGTCCGGGCGGCGACGAGGAAGGAGAGGACGAGGATCCCCGCCGCGAGCTGATCCGTTATCTCCTGGAATATGAAAAGCTGGGCGGTGTGGCGGAAAAGCTGGGCGAAAAGGATGCCAAAGAGCTGACGGCCCGGTATGAACGGCACTACCAGGACCAGATTGGACCTGAACCGCTTGGCGTCAATATGACCGGCATCTTCATCACCGGGCTGGGGCTGGGCGGCGACGAGA
>CAYNWJ010000382.1:0-285 GCA_964400815.1 uncultured bacterium | reverse complement strand
CGCAGGGCCGTATTCCCCCGCGGTGGCGAAAAGAACCGTATCGACCGCTTCATCGACGAACGCGAGCAGGCGCCGGACCACATGCTATTCGACCTGATGAGCGTTCTCAAGGACGTTCTCAAATCGGCGCCCGAGGTTCCCACCCACAAGGTGGAGATGCTCAATGTCACCTCCGAGATGAAGCAGAAGGAGATCCTCGATCAACTGAAGAAGCATGAGTCGCTGGATTTCGTCGAGCTGGTGCGCGGGCAGCCCAGAATCGTGATCGTGGTCACCTTCGTGGCC
>CAYNWJ010000381.1:0-4379 GCA_964400815.1 uncultured bacterium | reverse complement strand
CATCGCCGCCAGCATCGGTTACATGCGGTTTCATCAATTGTTCAAAGAACCTTTTTGCTTATTTTATTTGATGTAATACCATACTTTATAATAGCTTATATGAATTATCCGATGGGTTTATGGGGGGTTGACAGATTATTGGGATGTTTTCGCGTGTGTCCGGCAACGAGCTGCAACGGTCCGGGAGATTCGGGCCGCCGGCTATTTCAGCGTGCTGACGAACTGACGTGCTTCCTCGATCTTTTCCTGGACATCTTCGGGAATGTTGTTTTCGAAGTCTGCGGGAATTTCGAGGATCTCGTAATACTCGGGCCGGGGGCGGGGGTTGCGGTTTTCCTCCGAGAGGAGGTTAACGACGGCGTCCGAGATGCTCACCGCCGCGATGTCGTAGCGCACGTCTTCGGGAACGGCTTCAGGGACGTGGAAGGATGGATGGTGATGATACTGGATCACCGCGCGTATCCTGTCGGAGAGGTCCCATTTCTCGGCGAGCATGCCCCCGACGATGGCGTGGTTGATGTCGAAAAGGGCCTCTTCCTTTTCCAGCAGGCAGCGGCTCGATTCGATACGGTCCGGATGGCAGGGGGCGATCCTGTTCTTCTTCATCGCCATGCCGAGCTTGTACAGAACGAATTTGCCGATGTCGTGGAGGATGCCGTATGTCAGAAGCTCGCCGGCGTGTTTCGTGTCCTTTTCCCTGCCGATTGCCTCGGCGCAGATGGAAACGAGATAGGAATGTTCCCACAGGCCGGTGGTGCCATAGATGCCGTGGCCCTTCCCCTCTCCTAACACCGAGGAAAACCCCGTCTGAAGGGCGATTTTCCTGACCTCGTTGAAGCCCAAAAGCACGATGGCGAAATGGATGTTGTCGGTTTTGCGGGAGAGCCCGTAATAGGAGGAATTGACAACCTTCAGGATCTTCGACACCATTCCCGGATCTGCGGAGGCGGCGTTCGCGACATCGAGCGCTTCGCTCTTGTCGTTGGATATGATGTCCAGGAGCTTGTGGATGTGAACGGGGAGGTTCGGTGCATCCTTGATGAATTCACGGATGATGTCCAGTGTCTTTTCCTCGACCTCGTCGAACACTTTCGGTATCCAGCCGTAATCCCCCCCGATCATGGTGTCCAGTCTGTTTCCTGTCATGGGACGACCTCGCATGTAATGTCATGAGCTCCCGAACGGTCCCGTTCCGCCTGCACAGGGAACGCCACTTCAAGATATTGTGATTTCGAGCCGTAAGTCAACAGAAATCGGTGGAAGACAATCCCGCATTTTCCGGCACACTCATTTATTCCGGCGGTTTTCAATTTCTGAACCGGGATTTTCGGGATTACAGGATGAACTGTGAATGCAATCCTGTCAATCCTTTCATCCCATCAATCATGGTTCTGACGGCGAACGATCAATCATCAATCATCGAAATCGTGACGCTGTTCTTCCGCACAAACCGAAACGCTCACCATGCTCCTTTTTGAATATCCGGTTATCAAGTTACTTACGCACCCTTTTCCTTTCTACGGGAATCAGCTCTAACACGATAGTGTAAGCGCCCCCTCTCCCCCCAAAGGGAGAGAGGGAACCCGTTCCGTGGTGCTTTTCCTTCTCCCGCTTCGGGGGAAGGTGGCGCGAAGCGACGGAAGGGGGCTTTGCAGAGAAAAAAACTGAATCATGCATTGCTTGCCAAACTTGATACCCGATTTTGAATATATGAGAACCGTATCATTCCGAAAAAAACACGTTCAGTCCTGCATGGCGGGCCAGGAAATATGAAAGACGTTCCGTTCATTACGATCCCGGCCCGGCCACGGGCACACATCTCTCGGGACATCGGCGCGGACGGTGCATTCCCCGATCCAGAACGTATTCCGTTTCACCCGATATGGGTAAAATAAACTTGACAAACACACCTGCTGCAATAATATTGAAAGTACTGGTTTTTTATTATATTGCGCGTTGAATATATTGTTTGTTCGATCTGTTTCGATCCATAATCCCGCCGATCATTTTTTGCGTTCATGTCCTGGCCCGGTACTCGAATGTATTTCCATGAAAATGAATCCATAAAACACTATCTGTAATACGATCATCCTCGAGAGGAGAGCCTTATTATGCAAAGAAGACGGTTTCTCGGCAGATCGCTCGGCGGCGGCGCAATAGCCGGCGGAGCCCTGCTTCATGGAGGACGTTCCGCGCTGGGCGCGCAGTCCAATCACATGTGGATGGCCGACGACATCCTTGTCGAGCGCGACGCACCCGGCCGTCCCTATGAAGGGAAGGTTCTGGCGGCCATTCAGCCCCATGGCGACGACATACCCATTTTCGCCGGCGGTCTGGTGGCGAAGCTCATCGCCGAGGGGTACAAGGGATATCTCATCAATGTCTCGAACGACGACCATGCGGGGCCGGGCTCCGTGGGGGATACCTGCGTGGCGAACGAACGCGACTGGCACCAGGTCGCCGATGAGCTGGGTCTCGAAAAGGTCGTGTGTCTGGGATACCGCAACCACCGCATGGAGAACATCGACGTCATCGAGCTCAAGGCGCGCCTCATCCTGCTCTTCCGCGCCTGGCGGGTCGATACCGTCATCGGCTACGATCCCTGGGGGCATTACGAGGAGAACCCCGATCATTACATGACGGCCCAGGCTGTCGAGGCGGCCTGCTGGATGGCGGGCGGCGGCAAGGATTATCCCGAGCACTTCAAGGCGGGGCTGAAACCGAAGGACGTCCGTGAGAAATATTACCACGCCCGGAGCACCCAGCGGGTGAACTGCGTGGTGGACATCACGAGCCACATCGACGGCATGATACGGTCGAATGTGGCGAACAAGGCCCAGGGGCCGGCGGGGAATCACGGTGTCCGGCTCCGCGACCGCCTCAGGAAAGAGGGGAAGAAGCTCTCCATCCTCGAGGGCGGCGACCAGACGGCGAACTACAACTATGTCAAGGAATTCCTCCTGGAGGACGAGAAGGCGCTCGGGAAGCAGTTCGGGTTCGAGTACGCCGAGGCGTTTCACTACATCGGCCCGAAACTGAACCCCACGAACTACACGCCGAAACGTCAGCAATACATCGAAGAGAACGCGGCGCCGATCCGCTGAGGGCGCTGTTTTCGAGTACAACGGGAGGAAGCACGCAATGAATACAAGAGATATGTTTCGCAAAGCCGCCATCGGGAGCGCGATGCTCGGTGGTGAAATGATAACCGGTCCCGATGATGTCCGGGCCGCGACGGCGGATCCCGGCGAGCTGGTCATCGAGCGCGACCAGCCCGGCCGTCCCCATGCCGGCAAGGTTCTTCTGGCCGTGCACGCCCATCTTGACGACATCCCCTATTATGCCGGCGGGACCTGCGCAAAGCTCATCGCCGAGGGATACACGGGATATCTGCTGCGGGCCAGCAACGACGAGAAATGCGGCGGCAACTCGGACGCCATGAACATCAAGACGAACGAAGAGGAAAACCTGAAGATGGCGAAAGTGCTCGGGTTTTCCGATGTGTTCGATTTCTATTACCGCAATCACCGGATGAACGAGATTTCCGCCCAGGAGTTCCGCTTCCGCGTGATGTTCCTCATCCGCCTGCTCAAGGTGGATACGGTGGTGACGTTCAACCCCTGGGGCCACGGCGAGGAGAATCCCGACCACTGGATGACCGTGCGCGTGGTCGAGGAATGCTGCTGGATGTCGGGCATGAAAAACGACTATTCCGACCATTTCGAGGCGGGTCTCGAACCCCAGAAAGTCCGTGAACGCTATTATTTCGTCGGACGGCGGGGACAGCCGTTCAACCGGATCGTGGATGTCAGCTCATACAGCGAGCAGAAGATTCAGTCCATCGTCGAATGCAAGTCCCAGGGCGGCGGGGACAGGGGCGCCCAGCTCAGGCAGCGCCTGGCCCGCCAGGGAAAGAAGCTCCCCCTGCTGGGAGACGACGACGAGACCGCCAACCGTGAATATGTCCGGCGGTTCCTCGTGGACTCATACCGGCGGCTCGGGAAGGAATACGGCATGGAATACGCCGAGCGGTTCCTCTATATCGATCAGCGCCCGCCCGAAACATCAGAGGTCCAGCGCTATATCGACGAGAACGCCGTCAACATGTGACATGTAAACATGGTGGCAATTCAAGATACAAAAACCACACAAGGAGGTTGTCATGGCCGCACCATCACAAAGTGGAACCCCCGCTCGATTCGGCTCCCGGCTGAGCCGCAGGAATCTCTTCAAGGGAGCGGGCGCGGCGGCGGTTGCCGGATTGGCCGCATGCCAGGGGAGTGAACAGGCATCGACGGAAGCCGCCCATCGCATACCGCTCGTCGATTATGCGTCCATCGGTGTACGCCCGATGATCAACTGCAAGGGGACCTATACCA
>CAYNWJ010000380.1:0-4385 GCA_964400815.1 uncultured bacterium | reverse complement strand
GGCACCTCGAAGGGATTCTCCTTCACGTACTCCTTTATGATATCGATATGGAGCTTGCTGTTGGCGTTGTTTTCCGCCTGACGCTCGAGACGCTCACGCGTTTTCTTCCTGAGGTCGTCCATGTCCTCGAAATCATCGCCGAGCTTTTCGATCAGCTCCGGTCCCTCTTCGGGAATCCGCACCTCGACCACCCGGAGCACCTCCACGGAATAATACTCCTTCTCGCCGACGAGATCGGGGTTGTTGATGGACTCGTCATAGGTGAATTTCACGTTTTTGGTCTCGCCCGCCTTCATGCCGTACACCTGCTCGTCGAACTCAGGCGAGGGCGTGTCTGTACCGTCGAGGGTTATGACATGGTTCTCGATCTTGTCACCGATGATGGGAACGCCCGAGGAGGTGAGCTTCTGGAGGTTCGCGACGAGAACATCCCCTTCTTTCGCGCCCCGGTCAACTTCTTCCCGCTCGGCGTACATCCGTCGGATGCGTTCGATTTCCCCCTCGATATTGTCATCGGTGATTTCGACGATTTCCTTGACCGCCTTGATCCCCTCGAATCCGCTCACGTCCACATCGGGGATCTCCTCGACCGTCATGTCGAAGATCACCGGGCCGTCGTCCTGGATATCGACATCCTTGATTTCGGGCTCTCCGACTGCCTCGACACCCTGTTCCTCGAGAACCTCCTTGATTATCGAGGGCAGAAGATCGCGAACAGCCTCCTGCCTGATCGAGGCGCCGAAACGCTTCAGCAGCATGCCCTCGGGCGCCTTGCCCTTGCGGAAACCCGGGATCTGCACTTCACGCTTCACAGCCTTGATCGTTGTTTTCATCTGCTCATCCACACGCCCGGCCTCGACCTCGACATGAAACGTTTTGGAGCAGCCGGCTGTTTCCTTCAGCTCAACATTCGGCATTGTTCTCTCTTTCGCAATAGTACATGAAGGTATTCTATGTATTCAGTCGTTCTTTCAATCGGGTCCATCGGCGCCATCGATTCGGGCAGTGGTGCGAGAGGGGGGATTTGAACCCCCACGAGCTCGGCTCACCAGATCCTAAATCTGGCGCGTCTGCCAGTTCCGCCACTCTCGCAGGACCGGGGGAAAGCCCCGGAAAGAGCGATAGACGATAAGCATATAAATATACAATAAAGTTACGGTCAAGTCAATATGGCGCGCGGATTTTCAGGATATCCCTGTAACCGCGACTTACAGCCGGCCGGGTATGGCTTCCGGCGGCACATTTCTCTCTGTCGCCAAAGCAAAGAGCCAGTCGAAATACATCGACCGGCCCTTTGCGGTAAACACAAGAAACGCCTGTGTTATTTGAGCGGGAAGTCCACGCCCTTGACCTTGGTGCGAATCGAATACACCTTGTCATAACAGACGGCGTACAGGGTCTGCATGTCGTCACCGCCGAAGCAGCAGCTCACCGGCATGGTCGGGTAATTGATAATGCCGAGGATATCGCCGGTCTTCGGGCCGAAGAACTGGATGCCGATCTGGGTGGCGACATAGAGATGGCCGGCCTCGTCCATGGTCATGCCGTCGGCGCTCGAGGATTTGCCCTTGCGGTCGAGCACATCGGGCGTGAGGTACAGTTCGCAGAACTTGCGGCCGTTGGACAGGGTGCCGTCGTCGTTGACGTCGAACGCCCAGATGAAGTTGTCCTTGTCGGTGTCGATGTTCCACCATTCTTCATCATCATAGGTGTTGTTCACATAGAGCGTCTTGCCGTCCGGGCTCAGGATGACGCCGTTGGGCATGGCGAACTCGTTATGCGGGATAACCATGATGACCTGGCCGTCGGGCTGGCGGTAATACACCGCGCGTCCGGGCTGCTGACGCTCGTCGGGGATGAACTGCGGGTCGGTGAAATAGATGCCGCCCTTTGCGTCGATCACCAGATCATTGGGACCGTCGAGGCGTGTTCCGCTGTATTCGTTGGCGAGCGTGCGCACCACCCTGCCCTTCGTGGTGACCTCGATCACACGGTGGCCGAACATGTCGCAGACCGCCAGGTTGCCGTTATGCATCGGCATGGTGCCGTTGGTCTGCATCCTGCCTTCGATGATGTAGCGATAGGAGCCGTCGGGATCCATCTCCACCAGTGCGCTCCGCTTGGGATCGCCCGACCAGTCCTGACCGAAATGCATGCTCGAGAAATAGAGCTTGCCATCGAGCCAGGAGGGACCTTCGCCAAAGGTGAGGCCGGGCCCCTCGGTGGCGCCGTCGACCACGAGCCGGACCTTCTCGCCCTCGGGAATGACCGAATGATAGGCTGCCCGGCTGGCTTCCATGTTTTCATTGTAATCCGGCCTGGGCGGATAGAAGACATCGAGCACATCGCAGCCGAGGGGACCGTTCGTTCCGCCGTGGACCATGCCCGCCGGAAGCAGGAGCACATCGCCCTCTTCCATGCGGCTCACACCGTCCATGATGATCTCGTCGATGGAACCGCGCAGAACGATCATGAGCTGTTCTTCGGGATGGTTGTGATGACCGAAGACCGAGCCGGGATCCATGCGGAGAAAACTCGCCTGGGCGCCGCGGCTGTTGATGATGCGGGAATTGGCGCCGGGCACGAGCTCGGTGAACTGGACATCATAATAGTCGAAGACCTGGTTCGGCGGGAAATTCGGCTTGACCGGGAAATCCGGTTTGGCGACGGCGCCGGGAACATTGGCCACGCCGGCTTTTTTCAGATAATTCAGATAATCAAGACGCACGGGCGAGTAGATCTCCACAATTTCCGCGCCCTCGGGACCGGCCTTGACCGCATTCATGGAACCGGCCTCGAGAAAGACGAAGTCCTTCCTCGGCAGGGTCCCGTGGGTCCCGTCGATGGGAACGGCGTCGATGGCGACCATCTCGACCATGCTGCCGTTGATGAGCTGCTGGACCGATCCCTTGAACACGACCATGATACGGTCACCTTCGAGCTGTTCCTCGGGGATCTCGGCATTGGGATCGAGGGTCATCCAGTTGATGAGATTGCCTTCGCCCCAATACATCTTTCCGGAGCATCCGGGAGCGAGCTGGGTCGCCGGGATGTCCTTGATGTTCTTGACGACGCCGGGTTCGAGGTTCGACTGGATGGAGCTTTCGGGGATGTCGTTGCGCTCGCGCATCACGACATCTTGCTCTGCTGCGACCTGGTCGTTCACCGCCTTCCACGCGGGTTCCTTGGAGCACCCGGCGGAAAATGCCGGAAGCAGCACGGCAAGAACCGCCGCAGTGACACTCCAGCTCATTCGTTTTGCTTTGAACATGCCTTCCTCCTGTTGGATGTGAGGTTATCCGTTTTCATGTGAAACGTATAGTATATAATTATCGCATATTACGCGGGATTATGCAAGTGATATCGTGCCTGAAACGCTCTTTATCGCAGCCCGGAAGACCGCAGGGGAACGCCCGCATTCATATATCCCCATGAAGATTCGCGGGAACACTGTAGCATCAGGATTGATTCTGGAATGTCACGCCCGCCTCGCCGAGTATCCCCGCTCCCGTGCAGTACAAAACCGATTCTACCAGGTCTTCAGCGACATCGAGAGTGTCCAACAGGTTCTCGTAATCGCCCAGGACATCATGCGCCTTCTCCGGGGGCACATCGGTGCCGAAAAGGATCTGCTCCCATGCGCTGGCCCAGACCTTGGAGCCATACTCCGTCGTGTCGTCCCACCAGAGAAGCTCGCCGATGAATGAAGGCTTCTTTTTCTTGAGGGTCGATCCGGTGATGTCGAAAAAGAGGTTGGGATTCCAGCGGGCGCTCATGGTGGCCTCCTCGTACCAGGGATTGCCGAGGTGCGCCCCGATGACAGTCAGTTCCCTGAATGAGCGGGCGATGGTATCGAGATAGATGGGCCGCATGAAATTATTGTCCACGCGGATCCCCTCGGTGGCGTCCGCCGCAACGATGCCGAGATGGAACAGCACGGGCATGCCGAGCTTTTCCGCGCGCTCGTACCAGGGGAAAAAGCGTTCTGAATGATAGGGTTCGGGGGGAACGATGAACTTGCAGCCGGTGAATCCCTCATCCCTCACCCTGTCGATGGCGGCGGGATCGACCGGTTCCCACATGTCGATGCCCGCAAAACCGACGAAGAGATCGGGCCGGCGTTTCATGGCCTTTCTGATGGCGGCATTACGGGACATGCGCGATCCCGGCCATTCGAGACCGTGCAGAACGATCTTTTCGAACCCGAGACGTTCGGCCGTCTCCTCCATGGCGGGAACAACGGATTCATCCGGAAAGAGATGACTGTGCATGTCGATGATCCTTCTTGACATCGGGCGCCTCGCATCGTTTGGGGTATTTTCAGGTCGTGTCAGCAATTTCCGGTTAGGTTTTTGCGAACGAATGGTTTTTTGCTCCATGATTTG
>CAYNWJ010000379.1:128-4411 GCA_964400815.1 uncultured bacterium | reverse complement strand
GGATGCGTTCTCAGCTTTTCACCCCGTCCGCGCCGCGGCCTCTCCCTTCCCGTCGGAGGCGCGGTTGATGTCGATGATGCGGCGTCCCGATATGTAGTCCACGGTCTCGTAGCGGGTGATGTTGTTGAGCTTGCGGGTGATCTCGCCGAGCCTGACCGATTCCTTCTTGATCTCGGCGACCATGGCATAGAGCGGGTTGTTTTCGTCCATTTCCATCATCACCAGCTCGGCATAGCCGGAAATGGCCTGGAGGGGCTGGTTCAGCTCGTGGCAGGCGGCGCCGGCCATTTCGATGACCCCCTGGAGCTTCTCCTTCTTCTCGCGGAGCTCCTCGGCGTTCCTGCGCTTGAGCACATTGTCCACGGTGATGGGGAAGACCTTGAGGTAGCGGCGCTCCACGTCCTTCACCAGATAGTCGTAGGCCCCCGCCTTGAGTACCTTCACCGCCGTCTCCTCGTCGCCGCTGCCGGTGATCACGATGACCGGCGCGCCGTTCGTTCTGCCGATGATCTCGGTCCCCACGCCGTCGCCCAGCATGTAGTCCGAGACCACGATGTCGAAGGTCTCTGCTTCGAGGATCTCCAGCGCCATCCCTATCGAATCGGCCAGCCGCCATGTCCATGACGCGCAGTGCTCGCTGAACATCCTCCTGAAGGCCATCTGGTCCACACGGTCGTCCTCTATGAGAAGTACATGTTTGACGTTCCCGTTCATGATGCCGCTCCTTTCGTCCGGACGCGCCGCCTTCGCCCGCGCATGCCCGGTCTGGTGTGGTGAAGCCTGTATCTTCGCGACGCCCGCAGCCGTCAGACGGGCAGTTCGCTGAGCGTCCAGTACATGTCGATGGTCCGAATGGTCTCGACGAACTGCATGTAGTCCACCGGCTTGATCATGTAGCCGGCCACGTTGTTCTCGAAACTGTCCACACGATCGCGCTCCTCGCGTGAGGTGGTGAGCACCACGACCGGAATCCTGCGGAACTCCTCCCGCTTCTTCACCTCGCGGAGGAACTCGATCCCGTTCATGCGGGGCATGTTCAGGTCCAGGAGGATGATGCAGGGCTCCTCGTGCATCTTCCCGAGGGATTCGAGGGCCTCCTCGCCGTTTTCGCAGTGTATGAGGGGGTTGAGCACCTTGATCTCCCTGAGGGCCCGCCTGATGGTCATGGCGTCGACCTCGTCGTCCTCAACCAGCATGATCGGCTGTGTGGAATTCATGGGTTTCCGTCTCCTTATCATCGTTGGTGATGTTTTTTTCAGGCAGTGTGAAATGGAACGTGGTCCCCTCTCCCACCGTGGACTCGACCCACACCGAGCCGCCGTACATGGTGACGATCTTCTTCACGAGGGAAAGCCCCACGCCCGTGCTCTCGTAGCCGTCGGCCGGCGAGAGGGTCTGGAATATCTTGAATATCCTGTCGAAGTGCTTTTCCTCGATGCCGGGGCCGTTGTCCGCCACGCTGAAGACGGGCGCGCCGTCCGCACCCGCCGCGCCCCTGACGGTGATCAGGCCCCGGGGCTTGTCCATGAATTTCATGGCGTTCGAGATCAGGTTCTCGAAGACCTGCGCAACCCGCGTGGGCTCGGCGTAGACCTCCGGCAGCGGGCCCTCCACCCGGACCTCGATCGCCTCCGGCGGCGAGAGCATGTCGATCACCTCCGCAACCATCCCGTCCATGTCCAGGGGCCGGTACTGCTCGCGCACGCGTCCCGCCCGTGAATAGGCGAGAATGCCCTCGATGAGGCCGTGCATGCGCCTCACCCGCTGACGGAGCAGGCCGAGCTGCTCCCTGCCGTCGTCGTCCAGCCTGTCGGCGTGATCGCTCTCGATCCACTCGGAGAGGGTGGCGATGGCGCGGAGGGGGGCCTTGAGGTCGTGGGAGACCACATAGGCGAAGTCCTCCAGCTCCACGTTCTTGCTTTCCAGTTCCCCCACGAGGCGGGTGAGCTCCTCCTCGTGCCGTTTGCGCCCGGTGATGTCGGAGAGCACCCCGCTGGTGGCGATGATGGCCCCGGAGGAGTCATGGACGGGCGATCCGCCGCCATGCAGCCAGCGCACGCTCCCGTTCCGGGTCCTCACCCTGAACTCGCTGGGCCGCGGGTTCCCCGCCATGGACCGTCCGAAATTCTCGAAGGCCGCCTTGTGGTCCCGCGGATCGATGAACTCACCGAAGGGCCTGCCGATGATCTCGTCGGCCTCTAAACCGATATGGTGCTTCACCGACGGGCTGATGTAGGTGATCACCCCGTCCCTGCGGATGGTGTATACGATGTCGTTGATGTTCTCCACCAGGCGGCGGTACTGGCGTTCCTTGTCCCTGAGCTTCTCGTCGGCGCGGGCCCCGGCAATGGCGTTGGCGATGATGTCGGCGGTCACGTCCAGGATGCGGGTGTCCTCGGGTTTCCATTCCCAGGCCGAGCGGACGGCGTCGAAGCCCAGGAATCCCACGAGCTTCCCGCCGCCGGTCAGGGGCACGCAGATGAGGGACTTGATGTCCTGCGGGGTGAGGACCTCCTTCGCCGGGTCGCCATCGGGCAGGTCGGCGACGGACGGGATGTGCACGGTCTCCGACCGCCTGAAGCGTTCCAGCCATTCCGGCAGCAGGTCCGCGGGGATGTTGCGCAGATTCTCCTGCTGCGGCTCGATGCCCTCGGCGCACCATTCGTGGGTGTTGTCCATGACGGTCAAATCGTCGTCGTACTGGAACACATAGCTCCGGTCGGCGCAGGCGAAATCCCCCGTGATACGAAGGACGTCCATTATGACATCGTCCATCTCCCCCGGCCTGAGGCTCAAAAACCGCTTGGAGAACCCCGCCACGCGTTCCTCGATGGCCAGACGCATACGGAGCGTCTCCTCCATCTTCTTCCGGGCGGTCACGTCCCTGAAGAAACAGATCGTCCGCCAGCCGTCCGCGAACTCCACCGGCGAGAAGGACAGCTCCGCCGGGAACAGGGCGCCGTCATGCCGCACGCAGGTCACATCGAGCGCCGTGCTCCGCTCGCCGGTCTCCGCGCACTCGTTCAGGGAGCAGGTCTCGAACAGGGCCTCGAACGCGTTGTCCGCGATCAGTGTACGGCCGTCGTGCTCCGGCGCCTCCGCCAGGCTGAACCCGAACAGCCGCTCTGCGGACTCGTTCATATAGTGTATGCGGCCGTCGCCGTCCATGGTCACGATGGCGTCCAGGGCGGTGGCGCTGATGGAGCGGAAGCGCTCCTCGCTCCTGGTCAGCTCCATGTTCGCCGTTTTCTCGACCGTAATGTCCTTGAAGCTCTCGATGATGCCCAAAAGGCCGCCGTCGTCGTCACGGAAGGGCGCGGCGGTGACCCTGATGTGCCGGATGCCGGTGTGCCTGTCGTCATCGCTTTCGAAACACACATCCGGTTCGCCGCCGGTTATCCGTTTCATGGGACAGCCGCCGGTGCCGCAGAAACGGTTCCCGAACAGCTCCCGGCAGCGTCTGCCGGTGACGTCATCGCCGTCGACGCCGAAATGCCGCTCGAAGGCGCGGTTCACCCGGAGGATGGTGAAGTCGGTGCGGATCACGCACATGGCGTCGGCGGTGCTGTCGAAAATCTGGCGGTGCTCTGCCGAGGCCTCCCGCGCCCGGCGCTCGGCTTCACGCTGGCGGTCCATCACATTCGCCACGATCAGCCCGAAGATCAGGAAGGAACCCAGCACCCAGAGGCGGAGCATGAGTTCGGGCATGGACACGCCGGTTATGAGGCTGTCCAGCAGGGAAGGGCTCTCTTCCATGATGTAATGGTGGAATTCGGCCTCGAGGACCCAGAAGATGAGGCCGAGCATGAGGGATGTGACGAGAATCTTGCATCGTGGTTTCATGAATATCGGTCCCATACAGGCGGTTGTTTTCTCATTTCGGGATGACAGGTCCAATGAACTTGCAAAAGACGGGCCAGTTTACTTGGATTCCTGTATGTCGCAACTGCCCAAACAGTTGAGGATGGCCCCATCCGGAAAACGGAGACGGGGCCGCGGGCGGTTTGTCGTGTTCGGGGCCGCGGAAGGACAGATTGTCGGGGGAGGGGACGAAGTCCGAGGGGGTCTCTTCGCAGGGAGGCTGCCAAAAGGCAGACCCCTCCGGCCTCTGCAGAGGCCACCGAAACTCCCGCAGTCCGAGGGGGGTCTCTTTGCAGGGAGGCTGCCAAAAGGCAGACCCCTCCGGCTTCTTGCGAAGCCACCTCCCCTTTTGAGGGGAGGTAATGAGACTCCCGCAGTCCGAGGGGGGTCTCTTTGCAGGGAGGCTGCCAAAAGGCAGACCC
>CAYNWJ010000378.1:0-4426 GCA_964400815.1 uncultured bacterium | reverse complement strand
GAGGACGGGAATATACCGGTGCAGCTCGCCGTAAATGCGGAAAGAGTCCACCACGTCCCTGCGGTAGGCCTTGAGACCGCAATTGAAATCATGAAGCGGAAGGCCGCTGAAAAAACGGACCACGAGATTGAAGAGTTTCGAAGGGAGCGTTTTCGACAGGGGATCGTGACGTTCTTTTTTCCAGCCCGAGACCATGTCGAGATCGTCGTCACCGAGAGCGTCGAGAAGCGCCGGAATTTCCGCCGGATCGTCCTGCAGGTCCGCATCCATGGTGACGATGATGTCTCCCCGCGCCGCATCGAAGCCCGCCTGGAGTGCCGCCGCCTTGCCGATGTTCACCCGGTGCCCAAGAACACGCACCCTCCCGTCATCCGCGGCGAGGGAGTCGATCACGGCCCGCGAACCGTCCACGGAACCGTCATCCACGAACACGATCTCGAAATCCATATCGAGCGGCCCGCATGCCGCCTCGATACGCGCATGGAGTTCCTGGAGGCTCTCACGCTCGTTGTACAGCGGAATGACGATGGAGAGAAATGATGTCTCAGGTGTCATGAAAAGGGATCCCTTGCGACTGCTGTTATTGTTGCCGACCGTCAGCCGCATGATACTCTTTCGCTTTCCAAAATGCAAGGAGAAGATGCGCTGCGCGAATGAGGTTCATCGTGTGAAACGCCGTGCAAGTCCGGCCGCGACCCCCGCCGGAAACGCGCATCCCCGGACCACATGTTCCAGCACGATTCCCGCCGCCGCCAAGGGCGCCGTTTTCATCCCCAATCCAGCGAAACCCGACAGCAGCGCGGACACCCCATACGCCGCGGCAATGCCCCTGTACCATCCCCCGGGAAGAAACGTCCATCCCGCAGCGAGGAACACGAAAACCGCGACCGACACCACATTCCTGAAGGACAGTCCCGAGCCTCGGCCCGAGGCATGCCGACCGCCCCGCGCAAAAGCGTCCGAAGCGGCATGGGACAGATAGGGGGCGAAGAGTACCGGAACAGGCTTGGAAACAGCCACATCGGGGTCGTAGCGGATCCGGCCATCATTTTCGCCGTCGAAGGTCATGCTGCCGTTTTCGAATCTTAACGGCCGTTCCCCCGGCGGCTTCGAATAGAGGGATGCACGAAAGAAGACATTGTCGGCGCGGGCCTTTGTCACGGAACGGATACGCGCGATGGTGTGGAGGTGACGTTCCGGCCCGGCGGTGAGCAGGGATGAGAGCACAAGGCCCGCCGCCTGACCCCTGACCGTTTCGACCGGTCCCGGAATCAGGGGGCCGCAGACAGCGGTGACATCGGGCATGGCGAAGTTCCGGACGGCGTTTTTCACCCATGACCCCATGGGGAGGCAATCGGGCCCGAGAAATCCCACGATGGAATATGATCCGGCGTTGTTCTCCATCCAGCGCTCGAAAGCCTGCTCATCCCCGAAGAACATGGTGTCGGCCTGAAAAGACCCGAGGTCCCGGGAAATGCAGGCGATGCTGGTGGTGGTGTCCACCGACAGACGCTCCATCACGTCAACGGGCGGCGGACATCCGCGGACTACCACGAGCACGGGGGTGTCCCCGCGGGAAACCGGCGGCCGCTCGGTGTCATAATATCTCAGAATGCGCAGCCGGTAGAACACGGCCAGCGTGTCGATGAAAATCCGCATGATGTCCCCGAAGCGGATACGCCCCCACGAAAGACTGCGCTTGAAGTCGAGAACGACCGGCAGTTCATGGACCTTGAAACCGAACCGCACCGCCGTGGCCAGCAGCTCGACGTCATAGGCGAACTTCTTCACGAGCAGGCGATGGAACACGGTCTCCAGGACCTTGCGCCGAAACACCTTGAGGCCCGTCTGCGTGTCACGCACGGGCAGACCGAACATGAGCTTGATGATCATGTAGTAGCCCCAGCTCGCGACTTTCCTGAACCAGGGATAGTCGAGACGTGAATCGGGATGGTGCTTCGAGGTGACGATGACATCCCAGGGAGCTTCCTCGAGAATGCCGATGAGCGCCTGTATCTGCGAGGGATGGAGATCCAGATCGGCGTCGAGAAACACCACGACATCGCCCGAGGAATAGTCGAAGCCCGTCCTGAGCGCCATTCCCTTGCCCATGTTATAGGGATTGCGCGCCGAGACGACATTGGTGAAATCCCCGGCGGCACGGTCGATCTCGGCCCTCGTGCCGTCCGTCGATCCGTCGTCCACGGCGACGATCTCGGTATCGAGGCCCGCGGCCTCCATGACCCGGCGGGTCATGGCGATATTACCGTAGATATGGTCACCCTCGTTGAAGGCGGGCATGATGATGGACAGATACGGCACCGAGCACTCCGGCAAAATGAATGATAACCGCCGCCACATATTCCAACGCTCACTCACGGCATATGCAAGATATTCATGAAAATGAGCTTGAGTCAACCAAGAGTTTACACCAGCATCGACAAAACACATGCCGGCCGCATGTGTCCATGGCTCAAAACACGGGACTCTGTGGATCAAAAAGCACCTCGGGAGCATAGTGACAGAGTGTCCGGACACACTGTCCAGTTAGCAGGACACACCATGTCGGCATGAGGGGATAATAGACCGCCAGTCTTAACTTTTACCGGGTATCCATTTCGATAAGCAACACATGATTCAGCTGTTTTTCTCTGCAAAGCCCCCTTCCGTCGCTTCGCGCCACCTTCCCCCGAAGCGGGAGAAGGAAAAGCACCACGGGTCGGGCTCCCTCTCTCCCTTCAGGGGGAGAGGGTCGGGGAGAGGGGGCATTTAAAAACCATAGATTTTCGCCTGAAATGCCCGGTTTCAGACCCGGTCAATATCAACGTATATGGATGCTGACTTAACTTGATAACCGGATAACTTTTTGTCTCCCAATACATTCTGGCAAGCAATTTGCATATTCAGTCTTCACGGGCAATGAAACAATCACAATACAGCAATAGAAACATGTTCGCTATTCCATTCATTGATGGAGGGTGTATGGCACAAATCATTGAATAAGAACCAGCTTTTTCATTACATCACAACGGGGGAACAACTGTGAAAAACATGACACTGTCACAAAAAATCATATTCGGCTTTTCGATGATCATCGTGATTTCGGTGCTGCTGGGCGGATTCGCCGTCTTCAACATGCTGAAGATCAAGAAAGAGTCCACGATGCTCGCGAAGGAATATGTGCCGGAAGTCACCGTTGCCAACAACGTGGAACGCAACGCACTCCTCACCATGTTCGCCATGCGGGGCTATTCCCTCTCCGAGGAGGAAGAATACCTCCATGAAGGCGAGGCGGAGATCGCGAAGGTCAAGTCCTATCTCACCGAAGCGCAGGAGCTTGCCGACAGATCACCGCATCTGGTGAAGCTCAAGGAGGAAGTGGGCCATGTCGAGGAGGCTCTCGAACACTACGAGGCGCTCGTGGCGCAGACGGTGGAGAGCATGGAGGCCATGGACCATCAAAGGGAAACGCTCGACGAGGCCGCTGCGAAATACATGAAAAACTGCGCAGAATTCCTGCATCACCAGGAGGAGATGAACGATCAGGAAATCGTCCAGCACGCAGGCCCCTCCAAGCTGCGTGAAAGGGCTGCGAAGATCAAGATCGTGAACGACATCATCGATGTGGGCAATGTCGTCCGTATCGCCGCGTGGCGTTCACAGGCCGAACGCGATCCCGTAATCATCGAGGAGGCCCTGCCCCATTTCGACGAGATGGAAACCATGTTCACCGAGCTTCGCAAGCTCACCAAGCTCCAGGAGGACATCGAGCGGATCGATTCCACCCAGGAGGCCGCACATACCTATAAAACGGCGATGAACAACCTGCACGACACGTGGGAAGCCCTCCAGAACCTGAACACCGAGCGCAACGATGTCGCGCTCACAGTGCTCGAAGGCGCCCAGACCACATCGCTCGCCGGCCTCGAGAGGACGAACGAAATCGCAAACGACGCCGAATCGTCACTTGCACGGGCATCGTATCTCATGATCATCGGTCTCGTCGTCGCCATCGTGGTCAGCATCTTCCTGTCCCTGTTCATCACACGCTCGATCACCGGGCCGATAAACCGTATCATCGACATGCTGCTCAACGGTTCGCAGCAGGTGGCATCGGCATCGACACAGATCGCCTCCTCGAGCCAGCAAATGGCTGAGGGCGCCAGTGAAATGGCATCGAACCTCGAGGAGGTCTCATCGTCTCTCGAGGAAATGACCTCGATGACCCGTCAGAACGCGGACAACTCCTCACAGGCCGACACCACCGCGGACACCGCGAGCAAGGCCGCCCTCAATGGGTCCGAAACCATGAACCGCATGTCCCAGGCGATCCGCAAAATCAAGGATTCATCGGACGAGACAGCCAAAATCATCAAGACCATCGACGAGATCGCCTTCCAGACGAACCTCCTGGCCCTGAACGCAG
>CAYNWJ010000377.1:0-4477 GCA_964400815.1 uncultured bacterium | reverse complement strand
ATCACGAAAGGCTTCACTCATGAACAGGATTCGACCGGTTGCCGTGGCCTGCGTTCTCGTTTTTCTCGCAGCCGCGGCGCACGCCCAGGAACGCAAGACCTTTCCCCAGAACACCGACATACCGCCCATCGCCCACACGGATCCGGACGGGTACAGGGAAATCGCCAATCTCCACGGCGGCGCGGGCGTTGTGAAGACCCAGGAACTGTTCGGTTCGGACACCTTCAGGACGAAGCTGCTGTTCGTTCACACCGGCATCCTTCCTCCGGGATCGAGCATCGGCGAGCACCTCAACAAGGGCAGCGAGGAGATCTTCTTCGTGCTCGACGGTCCGGCGCAGTTCACCGTTAACGGCCAGACGGCGGAGCTTCCCGCGCGCGCCACCGTGCTGAGCCCCCTGCACTCGTCCCACGGTCTCTACAACCACACTGACAGGCCGATCCGCTTCCTCAACCTGGGGGTGTCCACGGTGAAGGGTGAATACGGGGCGGTGGATTACGGTGACGATCTCACGAACAAGCGGCTCATGTCTCCCGCGCCGTTCAAATGGACGGCGTTCGACAGGAGCATCCTGCATCCCGTGAGCACGGCCCACCTCGGCAAGGGCGACATCGATTTCCGCCGCGTCTGGTTCGGTGAGAACTTCGAGACCGACTGGTTCTTCGTGGACCATTGCTACCTGCCCCCCGACACCTCCATCGGCTATCATCAGCACAACAACATCGAGGAGGTTTATTACGTCATCGAGGGCACGGGGCGGTTCACTGTCAATGACAGGACCTTCGACGTGAAGGCCGGCGACGCGCTTCCCTGCCGCCTGCACGATTCCCACGGGCTCTACAACAACTCGAACGAACGCCTGGAGATCCTCGTGTTCTGCGTGGCCAACGGTGTCAAGGCCGACCCGTGGGCGGTGAACTGGGGCGAGGACCTCACATCAAAATAAGACACGGACCGTCATATCATGTGTATCGTACTCATACCGGGGAGTGAAACATGCTGCGAAACCATGTTCCGATGACCGCGCTGCTTGTGTCTGCGCTGCTTTTCTGTCTGTTCGCCGGCGCAGTGGCAACGGCTGACGAGGCCCTCGTGCGGCAATCGACCGACACCATGAAGAAAGCCACCCGTTTCATGGTGGAGGAAGTGAGCACCAACGGCGGATACCTGTGGCACTATCTGCCCGATTTTTCCCGCCAATGGGGCGAGATGGAGGCCTATGACACCCAGATCTGGGTGCAGCCTCCCGGGACCACCACCATGGGGCACCTGTTCATCGACGCCTATCACGTGACCGGCGACGACTATTACTGGGAGGCGGCGAAACAGGCGGCCCGCGCGATCATCTGGGGACAGCTCGAATGCGGCGGCTGGAACTACATCGTCGATTTCGCCGGCGACCGTTCCCTCAAGCAGTGGTACGCCACGATCGGCAGGAACGGCTGGCGGCTGGAGGAGTTCCAGCACTATTACGGCAACGCCACCTTCGACGACGACGTGTCCTCGGATGCGGCCAAGTTCCTCCTGCGCATGTACCTTGAGAAGATGGAGCCCGAGTACAAGTATCCCCTGGACCGGGCCGTCGATTTCATCCTCGAGAGCCAGTACCCCATAGGCGGCTGGCCCCAGCGCTACCCGCTCAGGTATGATTTCAGCCATCACGGCAAACCCGACTACACCTCGTTCTATACCTTCAACGACGATGTGGTCTGGGAGAATGTGAACTTCCTCATCCAGTGCTACCAGACCCTGGGGGATGAACGCTTCCTCGATCCGATACTGCGGGGCATGAACTTCTATCTCCTCACCCAGCAGGCGGCGCCGCAGGCGGGCTGGGCGCAGCAGTACACGCTGGACCTCAAGCCTTCGGGCGCCCGCACCTACGAGCCCAACGGCCTCAATCCCGGCTACACCGCCAGGCACATCCAGCTCCTCATCCGGTTCTACCGGCTGACCGGCGAGAAGAAGTTCCTGGCGCGGATCCCCGAGGCACTCGACTGGCTGGAAAGCTCAAAGCTGCCTGAACACATGACCGAGGACGGCCGGTACACCCACCCGGTCTTCGTGGAGATCGGCACCAACAAGCCGATCTTCGTCCACCGCCGCGGCTCGAATGTCATCCACGGCGAATACTACTGGGACTACACCGACGGCAAGCCCGTGCGGCATTACGGCGCCAAGACACGCATCAACATCGACGGCCTCCGCCGGCAATACGAGGAGGCCCTCGCCCTGAGCCCGGAGGAGGCGACGGAAGGCTCGCCCCTCATCCCCGGAAAGCACGAGGGCGAGCGCTCGCCGCAGATGGAATATTCCTATTCCTTCTCCGGCGTGACATCGCGCGCGCCCGCCGAGGAGGACGTGCGGAAGGTCATCGAAAGCCTCGACAGCCGGAACCGCTGGCTCTCCAAACACCAGCAGACCAGCAACCCGTACATCGGCGACGGCACAGAAACCGACCTCACCGACGAATACGCCGAGGGCCATGTGGGCGACACCACCGACACCTCGCCATACCGTGACGAGAGCGACCAGGACTATATCGCCACGAGGACCTACATCTCGAACATGCGCACCCTCATGAACTACATCGCCAACACGAACTAGGCGGGGAGCGCTCCGGCGCATCCGGCACACACCCTGAGGAGGACGAGCCATGGAACGCGAACGGAACATGAACCGCCGCACCTTTCTCGGATCGGCGGGAGCGGCGGCCGGATTCGCCGTTTCCGGCGGCATGCAGCGGGTGAACGCCGCCCAGGGCCCGCCCTTCGTCACCGGCGTCCCCGGGAAGAAGCTCGTGGGATGCTACATGTATTCCCTCGAGGACATCCTCGACGGCAAATACATGGACGCCCTCCAGAAGGAGCTGGGGGTGAACGTCCTCCTCTACAGCCCGCCCATCAAGTGCCCGCAGTGGTTCCTGGAGAAGAATCCCATCGGGCCGGACAGGACCCTCTGCGCCCGCGCCCACACGGAGGACGACACGGGAGTGCACCGCGCCGTGGAGGCGGCCCACGAGCGCGGCATGGACCTGTGGCTGTACTACACGGGGCACCATTACGGGGAGGAGAGCCGTCCCATCATCTCCGAGACCTTCGACGGGGTCGCCTTCCTCGACCTGCCGCGGGTGAAATACACCATCGAGAACATGCGCACCTCCTGCTTCACCAAGCCCGTTGTCAAGGAGCTCGAACCACAGATATTCGCCTACGGCGCGAAGACCTACGCCCCCGATTCGCTCTATGTCTCCCACTACCGTTATTCCAATCCATCCTTCTGGACGAACATGCTCGGCTGCGCCTGCGAATACTGCCGCGCCGACGCCCATGACATGGGCTACGATTTCGCGGCCATGAAGAAGGCGGTGAAGAAGCTCCTCGCCGGGCTCTCCTCGCTGGATGCCGCATCTGTGCGAAAAGCCGCCCGGTTCCGCATGACCTTCACCGATTTCCTCGCCACCGTGGGGGACGACGACGGCGTCCTGGACTGGCTGGTCTTCCGCGCCAAGGCCGTGGGCAATCAGCTCAAGCGCATCAACAGCGCCGCGAGAACCGCCACCAACGGCCGCTGCGGTTTCATCACCGACACCCACAACGCCACCCTCGCGCTCCTGGTGGGGCACAACTGGGCGGATTTCTTCGACGGGGGGTCCGACGGCCTCCATCCGCTGTCCTGGCTCGGCGGCCAGCACGTGGCGGTTGTCGCCTCCTGGGCGAACCTGCTTCGTGAAAAGGTGCGCGGCCTGGACGAGCCCGCCGCCATTCGGGTGGTGTCGGCCCTGTTCGGCTGGGACGAGATCGGCCTGCCCGATGACCGCATTCACAAGATCATCGGCCTGTCGGGGCCCGACGCCTCCTTCGACCGCGATGCCTTCTATGAGATGTTCAATCCCGACCTGACCATCCGCCTCCTCACCCACGAGTGGACCCGCATGGCCGCCATCAACAACGGCCGCCTGCCCACACATCCGGTCATCAAGGGCGATTCCTGGCCCGAGCCGGTCGGCCGGGAGCTCATGGACATCGCCGACGACCTGGGCCTTACCGGCTATGTCATCCAGCGGACGGACAATTTCATCGACAGGGAGAAGCTCTAGCGCCGCCTGCCCGTCGTGACATGTTTCATGCGTTCCTCTCCCCGCGCTCAATCCTGCATGCGGCGCTGTCCTCATGACAGCGGGACCATGTGCCGACGGTGTGTTCCGTACCGGCCTTCCCATATGCCGCCTGTCAGCACTGTTCAAACTCCCATGCTGTCCATATGGATGCATGGTGCGCGCAGGACCGGCGCCCGGAATGACGTGTGATCAGTGAACGTCTTCATCCATCCGCTTCTAACCATCCTGCAACAATCCTAGCTGTAATCTAAAACAGTTAATCGTCTTCTAATTCGGATTAACGGCGTGATGTTTATATACTATGTCATCGGGTAACCTGCTTTTATTTCGAAAAGCATCGTTATGATCGCCATAATC
>CAYNWJ010000376.1:0-4503 GCA_964400815.1 uncultured bacterium | reverse complement strand
GGCCCATGTACGTGCGGGGGCCGACATGATCCCGCCGTCTGACATGATGGACGGCCGGGTCGGGGTCCTCCGAAAGGCGCTCGACGACAACGACTTCGAATCGATCCCCATCATGGCCTATGCCGCGAAGTACGCCTCGGGCTTCTATGGTCCCTTCCGCGACGCCGCCGAATCCCCGCCGCAGTTCGGCGACCGCTCCACCTACCAGATGGATCCCGCCAACGCCCGCGAGGCCATGACCGAGATCGCCCTCGATATCGAAGAGGGCGCCGACATCGTCATGGTGAAGCCGGCCATGCCCTGTCTCGACATCATCAGCCGGGCGCGCGAACGTTTCGACATTCCCCTCGCGGCATACCAGGTCAGCGGTGAATACGCCATGCTCCACGCCGCGTCCGGCAACGGCTGGCTGGACCTGGACAGGGTCATGATGGAAAGTCTCACCGCCATCAGGCGCGCGGGGGCTGACCTCATCCTCACCTATTTCGCCCGCCGTGCGGCACGGATGCTGTCATGAACGCCCCGCCGCTCAGACTCGCCGCCCTCGAGGTCACCCGGTCCTGCCCCCTGGCCTGCCGTCACTGCCGGGGAGACTCCCGGTCGGACGCCTATGCCGGGGAACTGACCGGCGATGAGATCGTCCGGCTGCTGGACAATATCGCCTCATGGTCGGACCCCATCATCATCCTCACGGGCGGCGAGCCGCTCACCCGTCCCGATATCTTCGACATCGCGTCCCATTCGGCCATGACCCGCGGCATGCGGACCGTGCTCGCCACCTGCGGCGCGCTTCTGGACGACGAAACCGCGGAAAGGCTCATCGCGTCCGGCGTTTCACGCATCAGTGTGAGCCTCGACGGTGCGGACGCGGCGTCCCACGACAGCTTCAGGGGTGTCGGAGGCGCGTTCGATTCGGCGCTCCGGGGGCTCGATTCCGCACGGCGCGCCGGCCTCGATTTCCAGATCAACAGCACCCTCACCACCCTCAACATTTACCAGCTCGAGCGTCTCCACGATCTGGCCGTGAATCTCGGCGCAGCGGGATTCCATCCCTTCCTCCTGGTCCCCATGGGACGAGGCAGGGGGCTTGCGGAAAAAGCCCTCGAAGCAGCCGCCTACGAGGACGCCCTCGAACGAATCGCCGGCATGGCCGAAACCTCCCCCATCGAGATCAAGCCCACGTGCAGCCCCCACTACATGCGCATCATCCGCCAGCGTGAAGCCGCCCGCAAAAAAGCGGGAGAGACGCCACCCGCCGCTGCTAAACAGCGCCACACCATGACCAGGGGATGCCTGGGCGGGCAGGGATTCGTCTTCGTCTCCCATGTCGGGAAGGTGCAGATGTGCGGCTTCCTGGAACACGAGGCGGGCGACCTCCGCGCATCCGGGTTCGACCTGGGCGGCATCTGGGAGGAATCCCCCTTCTTCCGGGAAATCCGCGATGTGGACGCCTATCACGGGAAATGCGGCGTGTGCGGATTCCGTAATGTCTGCGGCGGCTGCCGCGCCCGCGCCCACGCCGTCCTGGGCGATTATCTCGGCCCCGAGCCCCACTGCGTGTATGAACCGTAAAACAGTCAATCCGGACGCATTCATCCACGATATTCGGACAAACAGGCAGGCGTGTAATTTTTCTCTTGACATGCCGGGACAGTGGCATATATTACGGATAATTACTTCTCTTTAAGCCACTGTTCCGGAGGTGTCTCTCTGCCATGACGGTCAAGTTCGATTTCGTATCCAGGCTCATCGACCTTCGCCGCCTCGAACGTGAAACGCGGCCGCTCCTCTATCGGGGCTTCCTGCTCGCGGTCGTGTTCCATGCTTTCCTCGCGGTCTTTCTCCGGTTCGACATCGCCCTTGTGGAAATCGACGAGTACCGGGCCCTGCCGATCGAGCTTATCATCCGCCCTCCGCGCCTCAGTCGGCCCTTCACGGTCACCGGCCGGCCCGTATCGAGAGAATACGCCTATCGCAGCCGCTACCGCCCCCGGAACCCGTCCGGAACAGTCGAGACCCGCCGTCCCCCGGCAGTTCCCACGCCCTCGCTCAGTGATTCACTGGACATCGCCTTCACGGAGGACAGCACGATTGACAGCCTCGCCATCACCATCGAGACCAGGCGCCCGGAAACCGCCCCGCCGCCGCGTCTCAGAAGCATGCCGGCGATCGATCCTGGCGCCTACCGCGCCGAGATATTCTACGACCCGCTGGACAAGCTCAACGCCGCGGGATTCGTCCACATCCCCATCGTGCAGGGACGGATGTTCATCCCGCCTGAACCCATGCGTATTGCCGTCACGGGGCTTGCCAGGGTTACGAACGATCTCACGAACATTCGCGCGGTGGTGGACAATCCCCTGCCCGAGCTGGATTTCAACATCTGGAAGGACCTCGATCCGATCCAGACCCGCGGTGTCACTTTCGAATCGCTTCTGAAAAACCGCCCGCCGCTTCTCTATATTCTCGGCATGGGGGATATCCCCTTTTCCGAAACAGAAATCGAGATCATCTACCGGTATATCAGAGGCGGCGGCACCCTCATCGTCGAGAACGGCCGTCCGGGAAACGAGCGCGTGCGGGAGGACCTTCTGAAGTTCATGTCATACGCATGCAGGGGGTATGATTTTTTCACAGGCCGGAGACCCGGAAAGCCGGTCCTCACGCTCCCGGACGATCATCCCATCCACGACTGCTTCTTCACCTTCCCCGACGGGCCGCCTCCGGGCGCCGGCCAACGGTATGGCGGCGTACTCTTCAAAACGACATCCCACCTCCAGGGCATCATGATGAACGGACGGTTCGCCGCCATCTATTCCGACCGAGGCTACGGCCTCATGTGGCGGAACGCCGAAGTCCACCGCGACCAGGCCCGGTTCGGTGTGAACATGCTCGTCTATGCCCTCGCCCAGCGCACCATCACCGCGCACGCAAAGACCGCACTCCCCTGACGGAACCGTAAACTTTTCCGCTGCTCGGTCGTCTCAATAAAGGCTGTCATGCCTTCTACGGCGTGATAAATTGAAATTACCGGTATGAACCGACGGCATCGAATGGAGTGATGCGAGTGAATTATCACCGGCGGGGAGAAAAACTTCCCAGCGACATAATTGACATCGGGAAACTGGAACGCGACAACCGGAAGACCTTCTGGCTGGGCATGCTTGTGTCGGTGCTCCTGCACGGTCTCCTGGCGGCGTATATTATCGTCTTCCGGCCCATGATCGATGTGGAGAAATACGAGCGGCCGCCGGTCAGGTCCATCCCCGTGGACATCGTCGAGATACCCCCCCGCCCGAGGGACCGGTTCGAGCTGCCCGGCCGTGTCCCGCGCGAACGTGTCATCCCCCGCCGCCGGAGAAGCGAGATCATGCCCGACAGGATCGTCGAGACCCGCCGTCCCGAGCAGTTCCGCGGTCCGTACGAATTCTATGACGCCCGTCCGGATTCGCTCATCAGGAAATACGTGACACCGCAGATCGAGGGGGACGCCTCCCTGGAGATCAAGCGTTTCGTCGATCCGGAGTTCTACATCCCCGAGCGCTTCCTCACCGACATGACCATCAAGCGCGAACCCGTGCCGCCGTCCAGCCGCATCTCTCTCAGGGACGAGCTCATCTCCATCGAGGACCTGGATTACGGGAAATACATGGGCGTGGCGGTGCTGGACGACTACGACGAGAAGAAAATCAGGGGGTTCATCCACCTCCCCCTCACGATCACCGGCGTGGAGCTGGAACAGCCGGACATGGTGGACCGCGCCATGGAGGGGCTGGCCGACGCCCTCCGCATGTACACGGGCCTCGAGCCCACACTGGACGACATGATCACCCTCACCGATCCGGGTATCCAGCACTATCCATTCCTGTATATCGCCGTTGAGGAGGAATTCACCATCACCAATCAGGAGCGGCGGAACCTCAGGAAGTTCCTGGTCAACGGCGGCTTTCTGTTCGTGGAGGCATACGGCTTCCCGGACGGGATGAAGCACTTCGTCCCCCGGGGCGCGGCATCGGCCAAGCAGATGATCACCGACGCCGTGGGGTCGTGGGGCAGTCTCGGGATCATTCCCAACGATCACATGCTCTACCATTCCTTTTTCGACTTCGACGAGGGCCCGCCGCGCATCACCCGCCTGCTTCAGGCCGAACAGGCCCAGCCCGCCAGCGTCCTCGAAGGCGTTTTCATCGAAGACCGCCTCGCCGTGGTCTATTCGGAGAAGGAGTACGGCGCCAACCTGGCCGATGTGAACGCCTCCGACGCCTATCGCAAGATCGGGGTCAACATGATCGTCCTCACCCTCGTCCAGAAGGGTGGATCGTCCCTCAAGATTCTCGGGGAGGGGGCGTATACGCGGTGAGACAGCGGGCCAATCGAATGATAATCGTGCCTCAATGGTGTCCGGTTAATCTATTGTACCAAGCACTCTATGTTCCCAATAAATAATTCGGGTATCCAGTTCGGTAAGCAACATATGATTCAGCTGTTTTCTCTGCAAAGCCC
>CAYNWJ010000375.1:0-4548 GCA_964400815.1 uncultured bacterium | reverse complement strand
GTCGCCGGGATCGTGGCAATGGCGACAGCCCTCGAAATCGCCGTCCGGGAGCGTGAAGCCTCGAACGTCAGGCTCTCCTCCCTGCGGGACACCCTCGAGACTGAACTCGAAACTCATATTCCCGGCCTTCTCGTCAACGGCAAAAACACCCCGCGCCTTCCGGGAACGACGAACGTCTCGGTGCCGGGAGTCGACGGCGAGGCGCTCATATTCAGCCTCGACAGGGAGGGCATCGCGGCATCGACCGGCTCGGCATGCTCCACCGGGGAGGTGGAACCGTCGCATGTGCTCGTGGCGATGGGCCGCGCCCCCCGGCTCGCCCAGAGTTCGCTCAGGTTCAGCATGGGTCACGGTTCGAACGGGGAAGGGGTGCGCAGGGTGATCGAAGCGCTCCCGCCCATCGTTGAGCGACTGCGGGCCATTTCCGGGGATGTTTGAGAACTCGGCGGTTCAACGGCGGGACTATCAGGCAGATGCACCGAATGAAGGGAAATCATACTCAAAACCGATAGAAAGAAGGAGAAGGGCCATGTATTCGGACAAGGTGATGGATCATTTCGAAAACCCGAGGAACGTGGGAAAGATGGAGAATCCCGATGGTATCGGGAAGCAGGGGAATCCGGTGTGCGGCGATGTCATGGAGATCGCCATAAAGGTGAAGGACGACACCATCGAGGAGGCCCGGTTCAAGACCTTCGGCTGCTGCGCGGCCATCGCCACATCGTCGATGGTGACCGAACTGGTCAAGGGCAAGAGTCTCGAGGAAGCGGAGAAGATCAGCCGCGAACTCGTGGCCGAGGCTCTCGACGGGCTGCCTCCCGCCAAGATGCACTGCTCGAATCTGGCGGCCGACGCGCTCCATGACGCCATCAAGAACTATCGCGAGACCCACGGTTGAGCGCCGGGATTGAGTTGGTTCAAAGGCTCGTGTGGAAATGGTTTTCAGACCGGGAACAATGAACAGATCGGACAAAAAATATACCGTCATCGACCCCATCCCGCCCGATCACGACCGGGATGGCGTGGTTGCCGTGGCCATGAGCGGCGGTGTGGACAGCTCCCTTGCAGCCGTTCTTCTGAAGGAAGCAGGCCATGAGGTGGTCGGGCTCACGATGCATCTCTGGGACTACGCGTCCTCCGGAGGAGCGGCCGGTGACAGCGCATGCTGTGATCTGTCCGCCATCGACAGCGCCCGGCGGGTGGCTTTCGAGGCCGGCATTCCCCACTATACCCTCGACCTCCGGGAGGAATTCGAACGGGACATCGTCACGGACTTCATGGATGAATACCTCGCGGGAAGGACCCCCAACCCCTGTGTGAGATGCAATTCCCTCATCAAGTGGAAGGTCCTGATGCGGAAAGCCGCGGCGCTCGGCTGCGAACGCCTGGCGACAGGACACTATGCCCGGATCGCCCGCCACGGCGATGGCACCTTTTCGCTCCTGCGGGGCGTCGATCAAACCAAGGATCAGTCCTATTTCCTCTGGGGGCTCGATTCGGACATGCTCGGCAAAACCCTTTTTCCCCTCGGCGGCATGACCAAGGAGCGGACACGTGATGAGGCCCTGAAACGCGGGCTCACCGCCGCGAAACGACGTGACAGCCAGGAAATATGCTTCATTCCCGACGACGATTACACCCGCTTTCTGCGTGAGCGCTGCGGAACCGAAGCTCCTCCGGGAATCGGGGAAGGCGATATCATCGACAGGGACGGAAGGATCGTGGGAACGCATCGGGGAGCGGCGTTCTACACCATCGGCCAGCGGCGGGGACTCGGTGTGGCGTTGGGAAGGCCGGTTTACGTCACCGCGATCGATACCGCCGACAACACGGTGACCGTGGGCGACGAACCCGACCTTTCAGCAGCGGGAATGGAAGTCGGAAGCCCTGTATGGACGAGAGGCTTTCCTCCCGGGGCTTCATTCGCCTGCACGGTGAAGATCAGATACGGGAGTGGCGGCTGCGGGTGCGGGGTGAACGTGGAACGGGAGCGGGCCATCGTCAGGTTCGACACCCCCCAGCGTGCGGTCACGCCCGGCCAGAGCGCCGTTTTCTATGATGGGGACCTGGTGCTCGGCGGCGGTGTCATCGAGGGAGCGTCGGACGAAACCTGCCGGGACCGGTGAACTCTGCGCCATGTCCGCAACAATGCAATCAAGGGGGTGAACCGTTCCAAACAAATGTTTGTTATTGTCTCCCGCATGTGTTATTTATATAGTTGACTCGTTTGACGCTGCATTATCACCCGGCACGGTATCGATATGAACGGTGAAAACATCATACATTCCCCGTCGCGGCATGTCTGGGCGATCGGCGGCGGAAAGGGCGGGGTCGGAAAGAGCCTCGTCGCCTCGAATTTCTCCATCATTCTCGCCAGTCTGGGAAAAGAGGTCGTCGCTGTCGATCTCGACCTGGGCAACGCCAACATGCACACCTGTCTCGGCATCCGCTACCCGGGAAAAACCATCATGGATTTTCTCAACGGCGATGTGACGGACCTCAACGAGATCATCCTCGACACGTCCATATACAATCTCAAGTTCATAAGCGGTTCCGGCGGGATCATGGGCTCCGCCAACCCGTGGCACGCTCAGAAACTGAAGCTGCTCAGATACCTGGAAAAACTGCATGTCGATCATGTGGTCCTCGATCTCGGGGCGGGCACATCCTACAACACCATCGACTTCTTCCTCAGCGCCACGGACCATATTCTCGTTGCGACACCCGAAACCACGGCAATCCAGAGCATATACAACTTCGTGCGCATCTGCCTGTTCCGCAAGCTGCACGCCATCTTTCACAAGCACAACCAGGCATGGGACGCCGTGGAGAAGGCGCGCATACCGTCAGCAACCGGCGAGATCATGAAGATCCAGGACCTGCTCGTCACCCTTCAGGAGGTCGCGCCGGAAAGCATAGACGAATTCCGGGGATTCCTTGCCTCGTTCCGTCCGCGGCTCATCATGAACATGGTCATGAAAAAGGAGGAGGCGAAGCTCGGCGCGGGGCTCAAGCAGGTCATCAAGCGTTATCTCGACGTGGACCTGGATTATGTGGGCAGCATCTCCTTCGACAAGGTGGTGAGAAAATCCCTCTCGGCGGAAAAACCCTATATCGTCCAGGCGCCGAAAGCCCGGCCCACACAGGACCTTTTCGAGATCGTTCCTCGTATCCTGGGCACAAATTCCGGCGAAGCGACCCTGCGGGAAATGACCGAACGTGAGATCCGACGGACGAGCAGGGACTACAGTTCCCGGATCGTGGAATCTGACCGCATGAACGTCGATCCCTCCATTTATGTCGTTGACAAGGTCAAGACCTATGAGCCCGATGAAGATGAAGGCGGATTCGCGAGTTTCTTCAATTTCAAGACGAGCACCTGGTCGAAGCTCGCCATCGACATCGGCACCACGACGACCCTGATCTACGTGAAGGGCCGGGGTGTGATTCTCAACGAACCGACCCTCATGAGCATCGACGAGAATTCCGGAAAAATCGTCGCCACCGGCCACGAGGCGAAAGCCATGCTCGGACGCGCCCATTCCGGCATGAAAATCGTCTCCCCCATGGAATCGGGAGCGATTTCCGATTATGCGGATGTCAAGCTTCTCATCCAGGAGTTCATAAAGCGGGCAAAACGCTCGACGATCCTCATCCGTCCCGGGGTGGTCATGACCATACCCATGGGACTGACAAGCGTGGAGCGAAAAGCCGTGCAGGAATTCGTCGGGGCGCTCGGGGCGCGGGAGATACACCTGGTCTATGAATCCTTCGCCGCGGCCATCGGCGGCGGTCTGCCGGTGGATGTGCCGAAAGCGAGCATGCTCGTCAATGTGGGCGGCGGATCGGTGTCTGCGGTCGTCATCTCCATCAGCGGCATCGTAACACACGAAAGCAGGCGTGTCGGCAGCAACGCCATAGACCACGCGATCGTCCGCTACCTTCGGGAGGAGCACAACTTCTTTATCGGCAGTCAGACCGCCGAATGGATAAAGATCAATTTCGGCCAGGCGAAAAAAACGGGCCGCGACCACAAATTCAAGGTGCGCGGGCAGGACCTGGCCAACGGCATCCCCACGACCCTTCCGGTCAGCACCGCGGAGATCAGGGAAGCCATTCACAAACCCGTCAACGACATGCTCAAGGTCATTCAGCACATGCTGGAAAACGTTCCTCCCGAGCTGTCCGGCGATCTGGTCGACCGCGGCATGCTCCTGACCGGCGGCGGGGCGCTTCTGGCGGGTCTCGACGAACTGATAACCGACGCCACGGGGATAAGGGTCAGAATCGCCCCGAACACCATGACGGCAGCAGTTGAGGGCGCCGGCCGCATGCTCGACGATTTCAAACAATACGGCAAGTTCTTCATCGACAATGTCGAAAATCAAACGGCGTGAGGGGAACCCAATGAAAACGTATGCAATTCCGCTGTTCGTCGCTCTTCTCGCCATATCGGGTTGCGCGGCGAATTACGCGACCAGGCTGATGGAGGCCGAAAGGCTCGTGGACAACCGCGAATTCGAGGCCGCCCGCGCGGAGCTGAAACAG
>CAYNWJ010000374.1:0-4555 GCA_964400815.1 uncultured bacterium | reverse complement strand
CTCGGCGGCCTGCTCGCAGGCGCTACAGTCACCGGTATTCTCATGGCGCTCTTCATGGCGAACGCCGGCGGCGCATGGGACAACGCCAAGAAGTGGATCGAGACAGGCGCGCTCGGCGGCAAGGGCTCGGATGCCCACAAGGCTGCCGTTGTCGGCGACACCGTAGGCGATCCCTTCAAGGATACCAGCGGTCCGGCCATGAACATCCTCATCAAGCTGATGAGCGTGGTCTCGCTGGTGCTGGCTCCGGTGCTCGTGCACCTCGGCAAGTAACGGTACGGAATCATCTTTCCCTGTCGGTGAACCTTTTCATGCAGGGGAAACAACATAGCAGTTTTCGAAACAACACATCAATTCCCTGTCCGCCGCATGCCGTGTGTGCGGTATGCGGCGGGCCGGAGTCCAAAGGGAGGTATTATGGAGATGTACGAAACCACGTTTATCATCGACGGCACCATAAGCGATGATGAACGGGAGAAAACGATCAAGCGCTTCGAAAAAAGCCTCACCGACAAGGGTGCGGAGATCACCCGCACCGTTCGCTGGGGCAAGCGCCAGCTCGCCTACGAGATCAAAAAACGTATCCGCGGCTATTATGTCATCTTCTATTTCAACGCCGATCCGTCCATTGTCAATCCCTTCCATCGTGAAATGGACCTCAGCGAGACGATCCTGCGGTATATGACGCTCCGTTCCGACGGCGCCCATCCTGATTACATCAGGGACGAGGGCGAACCCTCCGGAACCACCGAATCGTCCGCATCCTCATCCACACCCGCATCGAAGCCTGAAGCCTCCGAATCGAAAGATTCCGCTGATTCCGCCGAAACCGAAAGTACGGACGATTCCTCCGAATCGAAAGATTCCGCTGATTCCTCCGAAACCGAAAGTACGGACGATTCCGCCGAAACCGAAGATACGGACGATTCCGAAGATGAAGGCGAAGCTGCAGAAGAAGACACGTCTTCTGAAGACGGAAAGGAAACTGGAACCACCGGTGAAGCCGGCGAAGACGACGGTGAAACCGACAAGGGAGGTGAGTAGTGTTGAACCGCAAGCGCGTAAAAATTTGCAAATTCTGTGAGAACAAGGATAATGACTTCAATTACAAGAATGAGAAGAAACTGCGCCACTTCACGACCGAGCGTGGGAAGATTCTGCCCCGCCGCATGTCGGGGACCTGCGCCAAGCATCAGCGCAAGCTGACCCAGGCAATCAAGCGCGCCCGGTATATGGCGATTCTTCCGTTCACATCGGAAGTCATGCGCTGACGGAACGTTTCAGGAAACGGCGCGGTCCGATTCGCGGCCGGAGAGAACGGGCGGTTTCCTGTTGTTACGGCAGTGAACCGCCTGAGCGGCCGTTACCGGAAAACGAATGATTCGCAAAGCCAGTGACGCATGAACCAACCGACCAGCAATATTCGACGATTGGCTCCGCTCCTTTTCGGTGTTGCGGCGTCGATACTCTACACGTATATAATCGGGCTGCTGGACGCGGCTGATTATCTTGTGGAGCAGTGGAGCGTCTGGATCATAGAGGTTCCCTTCATCGTGGCATGGGCCGTATTCGACAGGAAATACGGCTGGCGAACTGGTTTGGCGTATGCGTTTGCGGGGGCGATGATTTCGTTCGGCCTGTCATGGCCTGATCATTCCATCGCGCCCGCCGTCTATGTGAAGATAGCGCTGACGGGAATCATCCTTGGCGAAACGGACTGGTTCGCCGGTCCGTTCGTGAAACGGCTCGCGGGGGTCTCCCTGCCCGGCGTGGTGCTGGCGTTCGTTTTCGGCATTCCGATCATCCTGCGCGGCGTATCCCCGGAAATCATGGACCGTTTCCGTCAGGACGCCCTCGATATGTACCGGGCGTTCATGTCCGAGGACGAGGCCCTGAAATCGGTTGAAAACGCCATGGAGATGTTCAAGGGCATTTTCAAGGCGGGGTTCGGCATGTTTCTCATCGGCGCCGTATCCTATGCGTGGCTTTCTTTCCTGGGGAGCCGTATCGTGTTTCCCCGCTTCGGAGAGGAGCCGGAGCAGACTCCGCGGTTTCATGAATACCGACTGCCCTTTCATGCGATCTGGCTGTTTCTCGCGTCTTTCGGATTGCTGATGGCCGAGGTCGACGCCGTTTTCCCGGTCGCGCTGAACCTGTTCATCGTGAGCGCCTTTTTCTATGGCATACAGGGTCTGGCGGTGTTCGTGCACTACATGAACAGGTTCGAACTCGGGGTCGTGCCGCGTGTCGTTTTCTGGCTTCTGTTCTTCGTCACGATCGCGTTCACCGGTCTTGTGCTGCTTTTTACCGGACTGATCGACACCTGGTTCAATCTGCGCCGGACGGGAACGGAAAACGGTGAACCAACGCCCGGGAACATGGAATGAACCGAACGATGAAGGCCCGTTGAGCGTCTGTTTTGACGGTGATTCCTGACATGCATGAACAGTGTGCTGATACCATCCACTCATCATAATGAGGTATTTCCATGAAAGTGATTCTCAGAGAAGATGTGAAAGGACATGGCGACGCCGGTGAAATCATCGACGTCAAGCCCGGTTTCGCCCGCAATTATCTTCTGCCCCAGCAGCTTGCCTATACGGCGACCGATGCGAAGATCAAGGTATATGAACAGGAAAAATACCTGAAGGCGAAACAGCGCGAAAAATTGCGTATGGACTCCGAAAAGCTGAAGGCGGAGCTGGAGAAGATGTCCCTGACCGCCGTGGTGAAGGTTGGAGAGGACGACCGCCTGTTCGGTTCCGTTACCTCCAACACCGTGGCCGATCTCCTGAAGGAAAAGGGCTACGATATCAATCACCGCAAAATCGAGATCGAGGATTCCATCAAGGAACTGGGTGTCTATGAGGTCAATATCGATCTCGGATATGACGTCAAGGCGCAGGTCAAGATCTGGGTGGTCAAGGAATAGGAGCGCCTCTCTTTTCCGGGCGAATGCGGCGCGGGAATGGTATCCTTATATCCGGCGCTGTCTTTATTGAATTGACTTGACAGAGACTGCATGGAGGCGTATCGTTAGGAGAGTGGCGGGGGTACAATTTCGTGTATCATGAGGAGTGGATTTCCTGCCGCGCCTCTGGTGAAGGAAGGTGTCCCCATGAAGGAAGTATATGTTTCCGGCCTCGCGTATGATGTTGTAACCAAAGCGCCCGTCGTCCTCCTCAGGGAGATTGACGGTGACCGTGTTCTGCCTATCTGGATAGGTTTGAACGAGGCCAGCGTCATCGCTCTGGAGCTTTCAGGGATAACCTACAATCGTCCTCTCACCCATGATCTGGTGAAATCCATTCTCGCCGGTTTCGACGCGGTGCTGCAGAAGGTGGTTGTCAGCTCCCTGAAGGACAACACGTTCTTCGCAAAATTCTATATCGTCGCTCCCGAGAACACCCTCATCGAGATCGATGCACGGCCTTCGGACTCCATTGCAATGGCCTTGAAGATGAAATCCAGGATCTACGTTTCCGGGGAAATCGAGGAGTCCATGGTCGAGTTCTCAGAAACGGGAGATGACGAGCCGGATGCGGATGCGGATGAAATCGATCTGCTTGACCTGAAGAGCAGGCTCAGGAACATCAAGCCGGAAGATTTCGGCACGTTCAATATGTAACCAATGAGTGGCATGAGCTACGGTTTTTCCCGACGGTTTTACGAGAGCGCCAGGCTGGCCGTGCCGGGTTTGTTTCTGCTGGCGCTTCTTTTCGGGACCGTGGCGGCACGGGCCCAGGTGATCGAGGCCGAAGCCGTATTCAAGCGCGGACTGGCCCGGTTCCAGCAGGGGAAGTACGTTTCCGCCCGCCTGGATTTCAATGATGTCGTAACCAGCCATCCAACCAGCGACAGGGTTCCCGACGCCCTGATGTTGCTTTCCAAGACCTATTTCGAGCTTGGAAACTATGATGCCGCCGAATCCACCGCCCGGACCCTCCGGCGCTCCCATCCCGACAGCCCCTATACCGAATGGACCAATTATCTCATCGCCGCCTGCCGATTCAAGACGGGTGACATCGAGGACGCTGTTTCCCTTCTCGCCGGGATCATTTCCTCGACTGGAGACGAGGACCTCCGCAGTCATGCCCTGGCCGCTGTCCGGTTTTCACTGCTTCCCGCCGCTGAAGAGGAAAAGGTGCTGTCCATCCTCGAGAACGCCGGCATAGATCCCGCCATCGTCAGGGCGGCCGACCGTCCCTCGGGGACCGCCGAGCCTCTGCCGGTTCCTGCGGAGAACCTGCCGGCGCCCGCTTGGAAAGGAAGCGGCGGTTCGCTGGCAATCGGCCTGCTTGCCCCGCTTTCCGGCGCCTACACGCAGGAAGGCCAGGAACTCCGTGAGGGTGTCATGGCGGCCGTCGAGCGGTATTCCGAGATTCGCGGTGCTCCGGTCGAGCTGATTGTCGAGGACACCGCCTCCAATCCCGTGACCGCGGCGCTGAAGGCCCGTTCTCTCGCGGAACGGGGTGTGATCGCGATCATCGGTCCCGTCTATGGTGAGTCGAACATGACCTCCGGCCTTGTCGCCGATCGTTTCAGCATACCCTTT
>CAYNWJ010000373.1:0-4569 GCA_964400815.1 uncultured bacterium | reverse complement strand
CGGGCGAGAGCTCCGGCATGTGGATGTATCCGGCGTCCAGGATGGTTTTCAGGAAATAGGCCAGGTCGTCACGTTTGGCGAATCCCGCCAGCTGCGAGACGTTGTTCCGCCGCACATCGATCAGCCGCTCGATCCCCGCATTCCGCAGGGTCTCGAAGAACGTCTCTGCATTCTTCTTCGTGAAACCGATGGTGTGAATGACGATCCTAGCCATGATCACCGCCTTCCTTCACTGTATGGGCGATACGCCGCGCCTGCCGGTCATAGGCTTTTTCGATGAGGTCGTCGCGATCGGCGAACATGTCGAGCTGGTCGGGATCGGTCCCAGATTCCCTGAGCAGCCGCTTTTCAGTATCCCGATGGTCCTCGATGCCGCCGTCCTCGATAATATGGCGTATGGACGGTATATCATTCCGAAGATTACGGGCTATCAGGATGGTACGGTGACACTGGATGGGGTCCTTCTCCGCGCACATGAGGGCGATTCTTTCCCGCTCAATCAGCATGAACAGGCGCTCGATACCCTGCTGAAAGGGAAATGACCGGGCGATAAGACGGTAATCCATCCGCCCTTCGACCATGAAATCGGCGTCATCCCTCCGGGGACCCAGTTCACCGCCCATGAACTCGTAGCCGATACCGGCGGCTTCGAGGGCGTTCATGAGGGTCTCCCGGTTGAACTGGGGATTGTACCGGCTGTAGGGGCTCGATCTGACATCGCAGACGAGGGTGATGGCATGTGCGTTCAACAGCCCGAGAAACGCACCGATCTCATGATTCGAATGTCCGATGGTATGGAGTGGCTCCAAATCTTTTCCTCAGGGTTTTTCAAGAACACAGGCAACGAGCTTGTATGCGCTTCCCTCGTAGACTTCGCCGAGACTGACGCAGAGATACAGGTCTTGGCAGTCGAGCGTCGTTCCGGTTTTTGCCTTTCCGTACTGTTTTTCGATTTTGGGGTCGGTGACCGTAAAATTATAGACATCACCGTTGTATCTGAAATAAGCACGGACCTTCGGACCCTTCTGCGTCTCGACCGTGCCGATACGGAGAAATTCAGGCTGGATGAGATACAGTGACGAACCGATATGCCGGTCCCTGATCGCGCTGTCGGGAATCCTGTCATTCTTCCCGTGGGCGCTGAAGAAGCCGTTCAGCCAGAGGGTTTCCGGCGAATCGAGATAGCGGGCGACCTCATGCCAGGGCAGCCGTCCCTTCCTTTTCCAGCGGCGGTTCTCGGCGATATACATATTCTCGGTCTGAAAATAGTGCCCCTCTTCGCGGGTTACGGGGACGGAGACGATGTCGAGAGGCTTTGCCTCGAAAAAGAAATTGCAGCGTACATGCCGCCGGGCGAGTGCTCCGCATGGAAGGGTGCTCACCGGCCTGAACCATCGGCCGTTGTCGAAGCGTTTCCCCGCGATGCAGTAACCCTGGTATTTTCTTGATTTCGCGAAACAAATGATATCGACGACTTCCATGTCACGCGCCCATGCAAAACGTTATTGTGTACTCCTGTATATATATGCATTCTGCGTGCCGGGATCAAGTTCCTTTTCCCGGCCCGATGCTTGCCAGCGCCCTTTCGCACAGCTCGTCGAAGGCGCGCTCCAGCGCTTCGTTCGCGCCCCTGATCTCGTCCACGACCTCCCGTCCCCATTCGATGTAGCGGCGCCTGCGTTCGATGCTCCAGCCCACGGGAGGCGATGCGATGATGTCGGCGATGTTCGAGGATTTGTCGGCGAGTTTGATGAGACGGGCCTGCTCCGAAAGGGAGGAGGCGTGCTCCACCTGTTTGCGCTTTCGTTCGGCCTGCGGGAGGTTCTTGTCGTCGGTGACCTCCATGACCACCGCGGCGATGTCATCGCCGAAAATTCTTGCTATCTCCTCTTTCGTGGTGCCGGTGTCCTCCACGGTGTCGTGAAGGATTGCGGCCGCGATGGTGGGGATGTCCCGGACGCCGCCGGTGACCCAGAGCCGCTCGGCCACATCGATGAGGTGGTTGATGTAGGGTGAGGCCTCCCCTCCCTTCCGCCGCTGGTCCTGGTGACGCTCTGCGGCGAACCTGAGTGCGGTGAAAACGAGCGAAAAGCCCTGATCAGTCATATTTTGCACGGTATTCTCCCGAAAGCGATTTCTGGTCTGTCGATGTTTCCGAATCCCTTCAACGGACCGATTCGAGCACGAGCACGAGATCGGTGTCCTTCGGCGGTTCGGTTTCGATCACCCCGTGGGCGTTCACGATGTCCGCGGAAAGATACCCGCCGTCCGAGGGATCGAACCACTGTCCCCGGTAATCGACGCGGAGGGCGTTGAAGATGATCACCGGCGATTGTTTCGGCACATAGGCCATGATGATGTCCCGGCGGTCCGTCGCAGAGACGGAGATGAACGCTGTATGGTCATCGTCTCCGGGCTGTTCGGCCACAAGGTGCTGCGCCGGCCTGAGCCGCCACCACTCGTACCGGCGGAGGAAACCGCCGAGACGGGCGAACTGCACGCTGCCGGGAGCATCCAGGCATTCGTCCCACGTGGGAACGTTCGGCGCCTTTCGGTGGTTGAGGATCTCCTCCCCTTCCCTGAGCCATGGCCAGATGCCGTTGGAGCCGAAGGTGACCCCTGAAACAGGCGTGGCGAACACGCTCCACCAGCAGGCGTTCCTGATGTCCCGCGGCCCGATGCCGGGACGGATGAACTCGTAGACCGGTTCCTGGTTCATGACCGGACGGGGGGGAAGGCTCTTCCACTGGGCGGCCGCCGGACCGCGGGTGATGAACTCCACCGTTTCCTTCCGCGTGCTGTGGCTGGACTGGTATCCCACGATGTCCAGCCAGTCCTCGTCGCGGTAGATGCCGCCGTACCAGGACCGCCCCATGGGATGGGTGGTGACCGGTCCCTGATGCTCGCCGTCGGCGAAGACACCCCGGCCGATGATCTTCCACCGCTGCTCGAACTCATCCGTGTATTTTCCGTCGCCGCCGAGGATCCACACCACGTGGTTCCCGCCGAACCGGGCGACCATGTACCGCGCCAGAAGGATCGCCTCCTCCTGGGGGAGATAGTATCCCGGGCTGAGATACCGGCCTGACACGAAATGAAGCGCCCACAACAGCACCGGCGCCGCCACGAGCCCGTGGTCGTTGATGCGGTCGATCTTTTCGTCCATGCGGCGGAAGAATTCGAGGTCGATGGCGATGTGCCCGCTCCCGGATATCGCCGTCCGGCCGAAACGGTCCCCTTCGCAACCGCGCCATTGGGTGGTGACGAACTGGATCACGCTGAAGCCGTTTTCCCTCCGATGGGAGAGATACCGCTCCCATTCCTCCGGCGTGGACTTGAGGGCGCCGTTCCAGGCGGTGTCCCCCAGCCACAGAAAGGGTGTGCCGTCGGCGTGCGCGAGGTGATAGGCCCCAGGCATCCGCGACACCGCGCCGCGTGTCAGCACGTCTGATCCCCCGTTTCCCTCGACACAGACGAACGAGCCGCCGGCGCCGTGCAGACCGGTATTGTCATCGTCCGAGCATGCGGAGACGAAACGCCATTCCCCGGTCTCGTCGGGCATGAACCGGACCTTCCATGACCTGCCGCCGTCCCAGAACCCCCGCACGGTCTTCTCCCGGCCCGAGGGCGCCGTGAACGTGACGGCGAACCGTGACACGTCATAGAGAGGATCGCCGTAATCCCTCGAGCTCGTGAAGGTGTGCTCGAATTTCGTCCATATCGGTATATCCCCGGTTTTCGCGCAGGCGGGACCGGGGAACGCGGCCGACAGAAGGACCATCACCGTGAAAATGACGGACATCGCGCATGATCCTTTCATGTGACGGTCCATCGCTGGACCTCGACGATGTTCCCCTCGGGATCGGCCAGGTAGGCGAACGTGAGCATGCCAGCATCCGGAATTTCAATGGTGGTCGTCTCTCCGATGGCGATCCCCCCGTGCGCGAGGACCGCCTCGCGGGCCATTCCCACATCGTCCACCTCGAAGGCGATGTGCCCGAATCCCGGACGGTTCGCGGAGGGTGGTGTGTGGACCCCGTCGAGATTCGAGTATTGAAATATCTCCAGCGTGGGGCCGTCGGCGCTCTCCCCGGGAAACCTGAGGTGAATGCCCTCGATCACGGCGCCCCTGACACCAACGGCGCGGTCGAGCCACTCGCCCTTCATGTTGCGCGCGGGTTCCGCGGGAATGCAGCCGAACACATCGCAATAGAACTTCGAAAGCTGCTTCCAGTCCGCGCTGATGAGGTTCACATGTGCGAATCGGGAGGAAAACGGCATATACAATCCTTTCCGGTGAATGCCGAAATGAGATGCACGTGTCCATATTTAACTATACGTCATTATGGTCTGTTTTTCAACCGCCGGATGAAGTCTGACAATCCCCCGTTTTCCGGCATACACATGTACTGCGGCGGTTTTCAATTGCCGAACCGGGATTTTCGGGATTACTGGATAAACCGTGATTTGAATCCTGTCAATCCTTGAATGCCATGAATCATGGTTCGAACAGTGGTAGTAAACCGATGACACTATAACCCCTCCGCCATTGCATGGCGCCTCCCCTGA
>CAYNWJ010000372.1:0-4575 GCA_964400815.1 uncultured bacterium | reverse complement strand
CGGCGGCGGCTCCACCACCAGGTGGATCGAAGGCCGTATCCGCAACAGCCCCTCCGACAAACGCGTGCGGCCCATCGCCAACGGCGTCGTGGTGACCGTGGGCAGGGAATGACGCTCCCGCCGTTCGCCTCCGCGCACACAGGGGTAACAGCCCCCACCGGAAACAAAATGTACGTTATGTATATTTTTTTCTTGCCAAACTGACGTTATCATATTATATTCGCTTCCGGCACTACGGGAGGTGCATGCATGCTTTCGGTCATCCTTATGAAAATTCTCATGTGGGCGCTGGCGCTCGACCTGCTCGCCGTGGGCGTCCTCATCCTGTTTCTCTTGAACGCCCGGGCCAACATGAAGCGCGAGATCATCGAGCAGCGCTTCTTCGCGAAGGCGTACTACTACGCCATGCATCTGGAATCGAGCGAGGCGGCTGCGGAAATCCTGAATGTGAGCGGCGACGATTTCAGGGAATTCTGCAAGCTGAAAAACATCGAGCTTCCCGAAGACCGTATCGAGCGCAAGGATCGGGAGACACGCGAGAAGGAAGAACAGCGCCAGCGCATTCTGGCCGAGGAGGCCGCCTGGCGCGCCGAGCAGGAACGCGCGCAGGAGGAACAGCGCAAGGCCCAGGAGGACGAGGCCCGCGCCCGCAAGGAACGGCTCAAGAAATTCGGGTTCCGGTGACGTCCGGACGCCCCGGCCTCCACCCCGCCCCGGAACTGTCCGGATAACGAATCAAAGATGACGATATGGCAAAAAGTCCAAAAATGGCCATTTACGCGCACGTAAGTGATTGTTATTATTGATCAATAATTTTCAGAAATCGACTTTTTGCCGGAGCGTCAAAGATGATTCATATTTGTTGCAGCAAAACTCACCCCCGCGATGAAGGTCTTTGGTATTCTGATGTTTTTGCAGCGCTTCCCCCTCTCTTTTTCAAAAGAGAGGGGGTCAGGGGGTGAGTTTGATCCAGCCCATGGCGGCGCTCTGATTCGAAGTGGACCGAAACAGCCCGACTGAAGCATATATGCCAATAATTATTGGAACATATTACACCAGTTACCACCCGTTAACCGTACACCATTGACCCCGCAGGCGCAGCCGTCACGCGGAGCGAAACGCCATGGAACTGAAGGACAGGCTGGCATACATCATGGAGAAACGCGGGATCGCCAGCGCCGCGGAACTTTCCCGCATGACCGGCCTCACCCAGGTCGCGATCAGGAACTATATGCGGGGCATCAAGTTCCCGAGCGCCCAGGCGCTCCGCAAGCTCGCCCGCGCCCTCTCCACCACCACCGACTATCTCCTGTCCGGCACGCCCTACCGCTCCAACCGCATCCCCATCTTCTTCAGGATACCCGGCGGCGATCCGGCCGCCTGGACCGACGGGGACTATCCGGCGGGGTTCGGCGACGAGTACATCGACCGCGGCGACATCACCGACGACAACGCGTTCGCCCTCATCGTGGAGGGGGACAGCATGAGCCCCCGCATCAATTCCGGCGACATCGTCATCATCTCCCCCAACACGCCGGTGGAAAACCGCGGCATTGGGGCCGTGTCCCTCGACGGCGGCGAGCGCACACTGAAACGCATCATCTATCTCGACAACGACTCGGTGCTCCTGCAGCCCGAAAACCAGAACCACGCCCCCATGGTATGCCCGAAGAACCGGGTATCCATCATCGGGAAGGTCATAGAACGGCGCGAGCGTCTCTGATACCGCGCCGCCCATCCCACGGTTCCCCCCCCGGACCGCCGGCCTTCCCCATGACGAGCCTTTGCGACGCCCTGAAAAAAATCCTTGACAGATTTATGGACCGCCTCTATACTATAGTTGCGTCGTGGTTGTAACGTACAAACTATGATATTCAGTCTGTTGAGGGGGCCAAAAGGGTGCGTTCATATACTATGACCCCGGTTCTTTTGCGGTATAGCGCGTTCCGCCTCATGATATTATACCGGAAACCGTTGATGCGCGGCTGATTACCGCGGCGTCCATGCGATGACCGCCGCAGCGCATGGAGAAGCCCCTTTCGCGCGGGCGGAAAGATGAAAAAATGCGGGCCTTATTCGAAATAATACACCCGTGGCAGCGTACATATCCACGGAACATTTCAAAAATAACCGGCGGGGCACATACAAAATTACGCTCCCCGGCACCATGCATGCGGGCAGCAATCGCACCGATACGACCGCACACGCGAACAGCCGGGGGCGGCGCGAAACCGATACGCCGACATGCGCATGCCGCCGCACGGACCGGGCCGTCATTCCGCGGCGCCGGCGACGGCGTCTGACAACCACGCGGACGAAGCATTTCATACAACGGAGCGACACATGAAGGACGGAAAATACAACATCGGTGAATTCGCCTCCCTCCTCGGCGTCTCGAAGGCCGTCATCTACAAGTGGGAAAAGGAAGGCAAGATCGACAAGGCCAAGCGCATCAAGCGCGGCAAGACCATGTACCGCTACTACACCACCGACGATGTCCGGGACGTCCGCCTGAAAATGAACCTCCAGACCCCGGGCTCCATCAAGCGCAGGCAGCTCTTCCTCAATTTCAAGGGCGGCACGGGAAAGAGCGTGATCAGCGCCAATTACGGCTACCGGCTGGGCCAGCACGGCTTCCGGGTCCTCATGATCGATCTCGACCCCCAGGGCCACCTGACCAAGTGCCTGGGGCTGAATCCGGAGAATTTCTCGAAGACACTGTACGACGTCATCATCAACAAGGACCCCATTCAAAGCGTGATCATCTCCACGCGCATGTCCACGCTTGAACTTGTGCCCGCGAACCTGGGCCTCTCCCCCATCGAGCTGTCGCTGACCAGCGTGCACGCCCGGGAGTTCAAGCTCAAGCGCGCCATCGAGGACATCGAGGACGCCTATGACATCATCATTCTGGACGCGCCGCCGAACCTGGGGCTTCTCAACCTGAACGCCATATTGTCGGTTGACGATCTCCTGGTGCCGGTGCTGGCGGATTTTCTGAGCTATGACGGCCTCAAGATCCTGTTCGAGACCCTCCGCGAGATTGAGGACGACTTCGACTATATCCTGGACAACATCTATATCTTCCTGAACCGTTTCAACGAGAGCATGAACATCAGCATCAGAAGCCGCGACGCCCTCACGAAGAACTATGGCGGCTACCTGTGCGAAACGCTCATCCGTCAGAACACGACATTGTCCGACGCCACGGCGCAGGGTCTTCCCATATTCGACTACGCCCCGAACTCACGAGCGGCGGGTGACATCAACAAGCTGGTGAACGAGATATTCAATCTCTGACATGGCAGGAACAGTATGACCATTAATAGTATGACAGAATATAACAGTCCAATAACGGCATCACCAGAATTGGCATTGCATATCAGACGCCTCCATATCGACATGGTATTAATTACTGTGTTATTTATTGACACACTATGATAATCATGTTATATATTACCATGGCATATTTGGACGCACCGTATATATACAGACCGGAAACGGGGTGCAGCTATGGCTGACAATTTCGATTCGAACGTCGCCAGACGAAAACCGAACACGCAGAAGCGGCGCAAGATCTATCCCTGGGACGTGGTCGTGAGCGAGTCCGGTGACGACGGCGGAGACGGGAGTGGGAACGCTCCCCCCGAGCCCGAAGATTCCGGCGTTTCCGCCGAACCCGGCGCCGTGGAGGAGGAGGCCCCGCGGCCCGCCAGGAAGAAGCCTGCGGCCCGCCGTTCCGCCGATACCGTCCGGCTCACGCAGTCTCCTCCCGCGAAAGCCTCCCCCAAGCCCGCTCAGCCGCCCGCGCCGTCACGGCGCGCCGACGATCTTTCCAACACCATCAACATCCATTCCAATTATTGCAAGCTGGACAACGATGTTTCGGACATCCTGTTCGCGAAGCTCTCAGCCTCGTCCCAGTCGGTCTATCTCCGCCTGTACCGCCAGTCCTTCGGCTGGAACAGAAACTGGGCCGCCGAGAGCCTTCCGAAGCTTTCCAAGGCCTGCAATCTCTCGCTTCAGACCATACGCAAGGCCATCAAGGAGCTGGAGTCCATCGGCTGCATACGCAAGGAATTCAGCGACTATCACCGTGCAACGGTGTACCGGGTGTTTTTGCCATCCGAAATCAACATGGGCAGCAACAGAAGCTCCAAAAACACCATGCTTACAAATAGAGGTCCGGATTCTGACACTCAAAAAGACGCGACAGGCGTTTCTCCCTCTCAAAATGTTGACCCTTCCGCGGGAGACGCTCGATATTCTGACACGGGTGAAATTCGCGGGGGAGGGGTCGGAAATCTTGAGGGGGATGACGCGTATTCTGGAGGTCAAGAATCTGCCATACAATCTGTATATTTTTCAGGAACAAGCATTTACACACTGCTTGAAAGCGAGGGCGCCCTCCCTAGAAACATATCTATAAACATAACTGATAAACATCTCCGCGAGGCTGTCGAGCTCATTGACGCGTTTTATGACTCCATCGGGTTCAGCATCGTGTCACGCGCCACCTACCGTAACTCCATCATCGACTATTTCGACCTGCTCAAGGCCGGATTCACCATGGAC
>CAYNWJ010000371.1:0-4578 GCA_964400815.1 uncultured bacterium | reverse complement strand
GCTCCGCCCTTCCTGTGACTTTTTGCTTGACTTATATCATAGCAGAAGGGGAGATGTGCGCCCGAGAGTTTCTCCCCCCTCTTTCACGGCGGGAGAGGGGGATGTCACGCGAGTGACAGGGGGTGAGAGTTGCCTCATATCACCTTTCCCGGAAACAAACCGTCATGACCGAGAAAAAACCCACATACGATGAACTCGAGCGCCGCGTGCGCGAGCTGGAAGCGGCACTGAAAGAAGGCGGCGGGGCCGAACGGGTCTCCCCCCAGGAGCGCTTCCTGCGCATGGCCATCCACGCCTCCCCCTCGGCCGTCTATATCTTCGACGTCACGGAAAACCGCAACGTCTGGGAGAACGAGACCCACCGGCGTCTCTTCGGCGCCGATTTTTCGGAAAAGATGCTCTCCCGGGAAACGGATTACCTGACCGAAATCATCCATCCCGATGACGTTCAGGTGCTCGCGGACCGTCTGGAGGCGCTCCGCAGGGCGGGGTCCGGCGAATGGCTGGACGCCGAGTACCGGGTGGGGATGCCCGGCGGGGGCTGGCGGTGGTTCCACGACCGGGCGGCCCCCTTGGAGCGGGGCGGGGACGGGGAGCTTGAGACCGTCATCGGCGCCGTGATCGAGGTCTCCGGCCGTAAAGAGGCCGAGGCGGCCCTGCTGGAGAGCGAGGAGCGGTACCGCATGCTCTTCGAGGCGGCGACGGACGCGATCTTCGTTGCGGACGCCGACTCGGGGATCATCCTGGACTGCAACCATGCCGCCGGGGTGCTGACCGGAAGAAGCCGGGAGGAGCTGACGGGCATGCACCAGACGGAACTCCATCCGCCGGAGTTTGCCGGGAAGTCCCGGAAGGATTTCGGGGACGCCGTCAGGGAACGGGGCAGGCGGTTCCAGGAGATGTACATCATGCGGGCCGGCGGCGAGCGCGTGCCCGTTGAGATCAGCTCGGGCGGTTCGGTCCACGTGGGGGACACGCGCATTCATATCGGCTTGTTCCGGGACATATCCGCGAGAAAACGGACCGAGGCGGCCCGGCGGGAGAGCGAGGAGAAGTACCGCGCGCTCTTCGAATCGGCCGGGGACGCCATCTTCCTGCTCAGGGGGGAATACTTCATCGACTGCAACAACGAGGCCGTGCGCCTTTTCGGGGCGAAGGACCGCGCCGAGATCGTGGGGCGGCATCTGACCGTGCTCCATCCCGCCGTGCAGCCCGACGGCCGTCCCACCCACGAGAGCGCCCGCGGCTGGAGGGACATGGCGTTCCGGACCGGTCTCCGGCGATTCCCCTGGCGCTGCCGGCGGCTGGACGGCGGGATGATCGAGACCCGGGTGTCCCTGACCCCGCTCGTTCCGGACGGCGGGGACCTGTTCATCGCCATCGTGCGTGACGAGACCGAGGAGCGCCGCGCCGCCGAAACACTCGCCAAGGCCCGCAGCGACCTCGTCCGCGCCCAGGAGATCGGCAACATCGGCAGCTGGGAATGGGACGTTCCCGCGGAACGGCTCACCTGGTCCGACCAGCTCTACCGCATCTTCGGGGTGACCCATGATTTCCCGCTCACATACGACGCCATCCATGCCATGATACACCCGGACGACAGGGACCTGAACGACCGTACGGTCGGGGCGCTCATGGCCGGCAGGGACGGGGCGGACTTCTTCTTCCGCATCGTCAGGCCCGGCGGGGAGGTGCGCCATCTCCACCAGCGCGTGGCCGTGGAACGCTCGGCGGACGGCGCGGCGGCCCGGCTCTTCGGTGTCATCCGGGACGTGACCGGCCTCAGGGAGCAGGAGGAACGCCTGCGCGAGGCCCTGGCCGAGAAGGATGTGCTGCTCCGCGAGCTCTATCACCGGACCAAGAACAACATGCAGCTCATCTGCGCCATGCTGGGGCTCAAGGCCGCGGACTCCGGCGAGCCCGGGGTGGCGCGGATATTCCGGGAAATGGAGGACCGCATCGTCGCCATGTCCCTCGTCCACCAGAAGCTCTACCAGACGGGCAGCCTGACCGCCATCGACATGGCCGACTATCTCCACGACCTGGTCTCGCTCATCGTGCGCTCCTGGGACGAGGGGCCGGGCGGGATATCCGCCAGGTTCCGGCTGGAGAGCGTCCCGGCCGACATCGATACGGCGATCCCCTGCGGCCTGATCGTGAACGAGCTCGTCTACAACGCGGTCAGGCACGCCTTCCCCGGGCGCTCACGCGGGACGATCTCGGTTTCGCTTGCGCCCCTGAAGAGCGGGCCGGTGGTGCTGACCGTATCGGACGACGGCGCCGGTGTCCCGGAGGGTTTCGACTATCGCAGCGACTGCAATTTCGGCCTCCGCATGGTGGCGAACCTGGCGGAAATGCAGCTCGGCGGCAGGCTCTCCCTCAGACGGAAGAAGCGGGGAGTGACATGGACCATACGGTTCCCCGAAGGGTTCGGCGGCGAAGGAGGCCGCAGATGATGAACCTTGACACGATCCTCATCGTCGAGGACGAGGTCCTCATGGCGATGTGCGTCGAAATGGAACTCAAGAAGAAGGGCGCGCGTAACATCCGGGCCGTCACGACGGGCAGGGACGCCGTGCGCGCCGCCCGCGCCGGGCATCCCTCCCTCATCCTCATGGACATCCGTCTGGCGGGGGACATGGACGGTCTGGAGACGGCGCGCCGCATCCGCACATTCTCACAAAACCCCATCATCTTTCTCACCGGCTATCTGGTCGATGATGTCGAGGAGCGTGCGCACGGTCTCGCTCACGCGCGCCTTCTCACCAAACCGGTGGACATCGACGCCATACTCGAAGCGGCGGCGGAACTGGCCGCGTCGAACTGAGGGATGTTCCTTACGGAACCCCGGGGGCGTTCCCGCGTTTTATCAGTAGTATTATAGCTGCAGTGATATTATAATATATGAGGAGAGGGTTTATCACTCACCCCCTGTCACATTCGTGACATCCCCCTCTCTCGCCCGCGAAAGAGGGGGAAATACGTGGTGCGGGACCGGCGCGGGGCATGAGCTTGTGAAATAAGACATACGCGGGTGTGCGGCGTTCAGGACCGCGCCACCGCTGTTTCAATGTGCCGCGCGAGATCGGTGAGAACGAACGGCTTCTCGATGAATCCGGCGGCCTGTTTTCCCATGACGGCCCTGATCTCGTCGGACACCCGTCCGGAGGAGATGACGACGGCCGCATCGGGGTTTATCTCCATGACGCCCGAGAACACGTCCTCCCCGCACATTTCCGGCAGGGTGAGGTCCAGCAGGACGGCGTCGATCCCGTCTTTGCTTTTTTTGTAGAGTTCCAGGCCTTCACGGCCGTTCCCCGCGCTCAGAACATGGTAGCCGAACCTTTCGAGGGCCTTTTCGGTCATGAGGCGGACCGCCTGCTCGTCCTCGATGACCAGCACGGTCCTGGCAGGTGTGGCGGCGGTTTCCCGCTCGGGAGAGGCGCATCCGTCTGACATGGCGGGCTCCTTTTCGGGATGTGTGGTGAAACCCTGTGACGATTGTTGGATATGCGACAGTTTGTCGGATCGAAACGCGCGATGTGTCATGCCGGCCGGTGAGGGGTGATAACCCCGGAACGCAGTGCCGCGCGGGGCGAAGGGATGAGAAAACCATGATATATGGGGTCCCGGGCCCGACGGTCATGAGGCGCCGCGCCGTTCCGGCAGTGGTTCGTGGTATTATATAGATGCAAAAATCGTGCCGGGGGTTTGCCGTTTTTTTCATTCCGGCGGGGGCGGAATATGCGGTTTCCGTAACCCCGCTCAGGCCCGGTCGGCCTGGTAGGGTACGGGGACCCGCTTCAGCACGCAGAAGAAGATGAAGAAGCACAGGAGCATGATGGGGATGAGGAAGACGAGCTGGATGATGTACCGCGATCCCCACCTGAGGATGTCCAGCACCAGGAGCACCGACCAGATCACCGAGGGGAAGAAGAGGAGCACCTTGTGCCGGAAGTAGCGGTGGGGCCGCGACGCCAGGACCGATACCGCGCCGATCACCCCGAGGAGGCTCGCGAAACCGTAGAGATACCCCAGAAGAAAGGACTGGGAGTCGTATTCGGACGCGCTTGCCCGGTACCAGCCGCGCGCCAGGGCCTCCACGAACAGGGAGCCCGAGAAGACGAGGACATAGCCGGCCACGATCAGGAACATGAGCACGGCCACGAGGAAGGCATAGGAGAACCACCGGCGGTTCACCAGCATGTCGATGCGCTCGCGCATGGTGGGTTTCTTCCGCGCCGGAGCCTCGGGCGCCGGGGTGGTTTCGGGAGCGGGAGTGTCGTTCATGGGGATATGTCCTGTGAAGAGGGGTGTCCGTTGTCCCGGCCGCCGTCGAACCTTCCCGGAGCGTCACCGCCGCCGGGGCCGCCTTCGGAAAGGCGCTGTTCGAGTTCACGCAGCCGTCCGGTCCTGCTTTCCAGTTCCTGCCACAGATAGAGCACGAGGATGTTCACGCCGATTACGGTCACCCGTATGAGGAACCGTGCAAAGGCCCCGTCGACATCGAAACTGCCCAGAAGGAAATCCGCGAAGAAGAACCCGAGCGCGGCCCACAGGGTGATAAATAAAATCTCC
>CAYNWJ010000370.1:3968-4580 GCA_964400815.1 uncultured bacterium | reverse complement strand
GATCGGATTCGCCGGCGTACAGATCCCGTCCTGGGACGCCCGCTTGATCGATCTGAGGCAGGCCGCGGAAAGCAGGACCTACGCCGACGAACTCACGGGAAAGCTTGCCGACATGGGCCTCGCCATCACCGAGCTGTCATCCCACCTTCAGGGACAGCTCGTGGCGGTTCATCCGGCCTATGACGCCCTCTTCGACGGTTTCGCGCCGGAATCGGTCCGCGGCAACCCGAAGGCCCGCACCGAATGGGCCGTGGAGCAGCTCACGCTCGCCGCGAAGGCCAGCCGCAACCTTGGCCTCGACGCCCACGCCACCTTCTCGGGCGCGCTCCTCTGGCACACCATGTATCCTTGGCCCCAGCGGCCGGCGGGATTGGTGGACACCGGCTTCCGCGAGCTTGCCAAACGCTGGAAGCCCATTCTCGACGCTTTCGACGAGGCGGGGGTGGACGTCTGCTACGAGATCCATCCCGGGGAAGACCTCCATGACGGCGTGACCTTCGAGCGGTTCCGTGAGGAGACGGGCGATCATCCGCGCGCCTGCCTGCTCTACGATCCCAGCCATTTCGTGCTCCAGCAGCTCGACTATCTGGCCTACATCGACATCTATCACGA
>CAYNWJ010000370.1:0-3958 GCA_964400815.1 uncultured bacterium | reverse complement strand
ATCAAAGCCTTCCACGTCAAGGACGCCGAATTCAATCCCACCGGACGGTCGGGCGTGTACGGCGGCTACCAGGACTGGGTGGACCGTCCGGGACGCTTCCGTTCCCTGGGCGACGGCCAGGTGGATTTCGGCGGCGTGTTCAGCAAGATGGCTCAATACGACTTCAAGGGCTGGGCGGTGCTCGAGTGGGAGTGCGCCCTCAAGCATCCCGAGGCCGGAGCACGTGAAGGCGCCGAATTCATCCGGGACTTCATCATCGAGACCACCGAAAAGGCCTTCGACGATTTCGCGGGTTCCGGTGCGGACGAGACGATGAACCGGCGGATTCTGGGGTTGGAATAGACCGGTAACACGCACCCCCGGCCCCATTCTCATTCGTTCGATGATATGGGGTCAGGGTGGTGTGTATGCGTACATACAGCAACAGCCCGAAAGGACTTCCATGCAGGGAAAAGACTATATCGCCGTCGTGCAGTGCCACCTCGTCAAGCAGCGCTGTTCCGGCTACCTCTGCGAACGCTCATTCAACGAGCGCAGTGACGGGTTTTCCGGCTATCCCCGCGACCGGGAAATCCGCACCCTTCATCTCACCTGCGGCGGCTGCTGCGGGCGCGCCCTCCACCGAAAGCTCTCGAACCTCGTGAACAAGATTCACAAATACGAGGGCGTGGAGAAAGACCGTATCGCCGTACAGCTCTCCTCATGCATCACAAAGGACAACTATCACGGCCCGCCCTGTCCCCATCTGGACTACCTCAAGACGCTCATAGGCAAGCTCGGCCTCGATATCGGCATGGATACATCCTTGAGCGCCAAAGCGGAAAAGAAACGGGCGGAAGGGTCATATCTGTCCTGATTCGCGCCGATGACAGGGTCATTCGGCGCATTTCGCTGTCCACACATCGTTTATCACGGTAAACTTTTTGTTGTTTTTCTCCTCGCGCCGACCTATTATACGACACATTATGTGATATGAGTGGTGTCCGGTTAATCGATTGTACCAAGCACTCTATGTTCCCAAGAATTAATGGTATATATATTTCAAACAGACTTTTTCGATTCACTTCGAAACAGAGTGCCATCGCCAGCCGAATCATAACTCACCCCCTGGCCCCCTCTCTTTTTCAAAAGAGAGGGGGAAGCGCTGCAAAAACAACAGAATACCAAAGTCCTTCATCGCGGGGGTGAGTTTTGCTGAAACGAATGATACTATTCTGTGAATCGTTCTCCGGACAGTTCTGATGTGATATGTCGTATGATATCTTCAGATGGAATTCCACCATGATCCGGCGCGTTCTCATCGTGATTTTCACCCTCCTTCCGTTGTGCTCCGCTCACGCTTCCGACGGCGTCTGGACGAACTATTTCAACGGCGACGATATCCGCAGCATCCACGCCCACGGCGACCATCTCTGGTGCGCGGCCGGCCCTTGCGTCGTCCGCTGGAACCGTCGTGACGGGACATACGAACAGTTCACCACACATGACGGTCTCATGGTCAGCTACACGGATTTCATCGGCTGTGATGGTTCGGGGCGTCCCTGGGTCGGGTATGAGTCCACTGGTCTGCCCATGTCACGGTTCGATGGCGGACGATGGGAAGCAATCGGCGGCGAGGGGAGCGCGCTGACAGATGACAAGCGGATCAGGACGATGTTTACCGACAGCCGCGGCGTGACCTGGATCGGAACGGACGGGGGTCTTGTTGCCTTCGATGGTGCGGAATGGTCGGTTTTCAATCCGGCTGATTCCTTCAATTCGGTGCGTGACATGGCGGTCGATGATGATGGAGATGTGTGGATCGCTTCGAGCAACGGTGTCTGGCGGGCGGTCGGGGATTCCCTTGTGAATTATACGGCCGAAGACGGGCTTTCCAGCGATACCGTCTATGCCGTAGAAACGGCTGAAAACGGCGTCGTGTGGGTGGGGACGGGCGACGGAGTTTCGCGGTTCGACGGGGAGGCATGGACGACGTTCGGGATGGACGACGGCCTTGTGTACCGCCGTGTCAGAACGATCGCCGTCGACCGGAACGGTGTCGTCTGGTTCGGCACGGACCGTGGTCTTTCGCGCTTCGACGGCGCGGTTTGGACTTCCTATACCGTGGAGGACGGTCTCATCGACAATGATATCACCCGTCTCGCAATTGACCGTGACAACACCGTCTGGTGCTGCCACGCCGGGGCCGACAACGGGATCGAATATTTCGACGGTTCCGAGTGGATATGGATCACGAAATGGAACACGGACCTGCCAACGAACGACATTCGCGATGTGGCGGCGGGACCGGACGGTACGATGTGGCTGGCCACCCCGGACGGACTGCTGGCATACGACGGGACGAAGTTCACGGCCTGGACGGATGCCCCGCAGTTGTCGGCGGGGATAGAACGTGTGATCGCCGGAGATGATACGGGTATCTGGATCGAACACAACGACACATCACCTGAGACGTTTTTCAGGTTCGACGGTGAAACGATGACCTCTTTCGGCGACCGCATTCCCCGGTACAAGGGAGGCCTCGTGGCCGTGGAGCGTGTGGAAGGCCGGACATGGATCGCCACGGAACAGGGCATCTCGATCCTCGACGGCGGTTCTGTCGTGACGTTCCCCGAAAACATGACACTCCCTTCTTCCATCGTGAACGATATCGCCGAAGATTCTTCCGGCGCTCTCTGGTTCGCCACAGAACGGGGACTGACAGGCTTCGACGGCGAAAACTGGCGGACATACACCCGCGAAGACGGGCTGCCGTCCGACACCATCAGGAATGTGTTCACGACGGGAGGGGACGGTCTGGTGTGTCTCGCCGGTTCACGGCATATCGTATTCTTCGAAAACGGCCGCTTTTCAATCGTCGATGCCGGTGACGAACCCTTCTGGGAATCCGGGATGGGAATGGGGTGCATCGCGGCCGGTTCCGACGGTGTGGTGTGGACGGATATTGTGAAAATGATGAGGTCGGAGGATGGATTTACCACGTCGGTGGAGATCTGGAGATACACGCCGGACGGCTGGATGCCGGAATCCTTCGAGTGCCGTAATTTCAGCGAAAACATAGTGGATATCTGTGTCGATGACGACAACATGGTGTGGTATGCCCAGGAAATGGCCATGCATTCGAATGCGTGGTACAATGACGGTTACGGTCTCTGGAGGTTCGACGGTTCCTCGTGGGAGCATTTCACCACGGACATGATTCCCCTGTTGTCAAGCACCAGGCGCACACGGATGATCGTCGATCACGAGAACAGGCTGGCGCTGAATCCGGGCTACGCTTTCTATGATTATGACGGTGCGGCCGTCAGTTATATGTTCGTCATGAATGATGATGCATGGAAGCCATTGAAGATTTCCTCGCAAAGAAACATCAATGACTGGGGGGTCGATCAGTACGGCGGTCACTGGTACGCCGGTGACGCTCTGATACAATGGGACGGCTCACGCTATATCTTTCACGGGGAGGACCCGGATGAGATGTTGACGGTCCGCGCGTTCGATATCGTTGGCGACGATATCTGGGTGGCATCGCATGACAGGCTGTACAGGTTCCACGGTTCAGACTTTCACGGGCATCCATATCCGGAGCAGTTGGAGAAGGCAGTCAGGTTCAATCAGGATGTGGATATCCGTGTCGATGGGACTGGCACTGTGTGGATCGGCGGAACGAACAACGCGGGTCTCTGGAGTTTCGAGGACGGTGAATGGACCTGGTATCTGGAATCGAACCTTCCGGCGCGCAACATTCTGGCCATCGCCGTTGACGGTGACGGCAGGGTGTGGGTCTCCTCCGAACTGGGGGTGTTCAGGCGCGATGGCGACGAATGGACCAAAATCGACGGGAGCAATTCTCCCCTGGAGTTTACCGTACATTCCATCGCCCTCGACCGCAAGGGCATCCTCTGGTTCGCCTCATATGGCGTCCACAGCTTCGACGGCGGGTCGTGTGCCACATACA
>CAYNWJ010000369.1:0-4598 GCA_964400815.1 uncultured bacterium | reverse complement strand
ACGACACCTCCCTCGCCGTGCTGGCGAAACGCCCGCAGCTTCTGTTTTCCTATTTCAAACAGCTGTTCGCGCAGGTCACCAATCCGGCCATCGATCCGCTTCGCGAGGAGCTGGTGATGTCATTGATGCGGTTTTCGGGCCGAGAGCGCAATCTTCTCGAGGAAATCCCCGAACACTGCCGCCAGCTCAAGATCCACCATCCCATACTCACCCCCGACGACATGGAACGTCTGCGCGCCTCGAACCATCCGGATGTCGTGATCGGCGAGATCGACATCCTCTTCGAGCCGGGGGACGGCGATTCACTCAAGTGTGCCCTCGACGCCTGTTTCGCCAAAGCGGAAGCGCTGATCGACGAAGGGGCCACCATTCTCGTTCTCACCGACCGCAAGATGGACGAGAGCCACGCCCCCATTCCCGTGCTGCTCGTGACCTCGGGTCTGAACCATCATCTCATCCGCAGGGGCAGGAGAAAGGGTGTATCCCTCATCGTCGAATCGGGAGAGGCGCGGGAGGTAATGCATTTCGCAATGCTTATCGGATACGGGGCGAGCGCGATATGTCCTCATGTGGCCTTCTCCACGATCCGTTACATGAGCGAGGAAGAGGTGTTCGAGAGCATCGTGAACCCCGATGTCGCCGCCGACGCATATATCACCGCCATCAAGAAGGGGCTCATGAAAACCATGAGCCGTATCGGCATTTCCACGATCCGGAGCTATTTCGGCGCCCAGTTGTTCGAAGCTATCGGGCTTTCACAGACCCTCGTGGACCAATATTTCAGCGGATCGATCAGCCGTATCGGAGGCATCGGCCTGGAGGAGGTAGCCCGTGAAACCTGCGAGCGCTTTCTTCCCGCCTGGCGCGATACCGCCGGCGCCCCGATTCAGCTCGAGCCCGGCGGGAAATACCAGGCGCGGTATGGCAGCGAGAAACATCTCTGGTCCCCGGAGGCCATTTCGAAATTGCAGCACGCGGTCAAAACAAACGATTACGGGCGTTTCAGGGAGTTCACGGAGCTGATCGACAACCAGTCGGACGAACAGGTGACCCTCCGCAGCCTGCTCGATTTCGGGGATGCCGAGCCGGTTCCTCTGGACGAGGTGGAACCGGTCGAATCCATCGTCCGGCGTTTCGCCACGTCCGCCATGTCGATGGGTTCATTGAGCCGTGAGGCGCACGAGACTCTCGCCATTGCGATGAACCGCCTCGGGGCCCGCAGCAATTCCGGCGAGGGCGGGGAGGACGCCGGACGCTTCCAGCCGCTTGCAAGCGGAGACAGCAAACGTTCGGCGATCAAGCAGATAGCCTCCGGCAGGTTCGGTGTGACCACGAACTATCTCGTGAACGCCGACGAGATCCAGATCAAGATCGCACAGGGCGCCAAACCCGGCGAGGGGGGCCAGCTCCCCGGCCACAAGGTGACCCGCGAGATAGCTGAGATCAGGCATTCGACGCCGGGGGTGACGCTCATATCCCCTCCGCCGCATCACGACATATATTCCATCGAGGACCTTTCACAGCTGATCAATGACATCAAGACGGTCAATCCCGGCGCGCGGGTTTCGGTCAAGCTGGTTGCGGAGGCGGGCGTGGGGACAATCGCTGCGGGCGTGGTCAAGGCGAAGGCGGACACCATCGTGATCTCCGGCCATGACGGCGGCACGGGCGCGTCGCCGCTGACATCGATCAAGCACGCCGGCATCCCCTGGGAGCTCGGTCTCGCCGAAACCCAGCAGACGCTGCTTCTGAACGACCTTCGCAAAAACGTGCGTCTGCATGTGGACGGACAGCTCCGGACGGGACGCGACCTGGCGATCGCCGCGCTTCTCGGTGCGGATGAATTCGGTTTCGGCACCATGAGCCTCGTGGCGCTCGGGTGCGTGCTCTTGAGGAAGTGCCATCTGAACGCGTGCTCTGTCGGTGTTGCGACCCAGGACCCGGACCTGCGGAAGAATTTCGCGGGAAAGCCGGAATATGTCGTCAACATGATGCGCTTTCTGGCCCGCAACCTGCGGGAGTTCATGGCGAAGCTCGGTTTCAGGAGCGTGGACGAGATGATCGGCAGAGTGGACATGCTCCGCATGAAGACGGACATATCCACCCCGAAGGCGCGCACCGTTGACCTGTCTTCACTCCTGAGAAAACCGGGCGGTGCGGACATGCCGGGGTGCTGCACGGCAAAGGGGCCGTTGAATGTGGGACTGTCCTCACTCGAAAAATCCATCATGGCGGGCGCCCAGCCGGCCCTCAATGACGGTGAATCCGTCTATATCTCTTCCACGATCAGGAATGTTCACCGTTCGGTGGGCGCCCGTCTCAGCGGAGAGATCGTCCGGCGTTATGGCGAAAAGGGACTTGCCGACGACACCATCACCATTCTCCTCAAGGGGACGGCCGGACAGAGTTACGGCGCCTTTCTGGCTCCCGGAGTCACACTCCGGCTCGAGGGGGCGGTCAACGATTATCTCGGCAAGAGCATGTCCGGCGGCAGGATCATCGTCGTCCCGCCGCAGAACACGAATTTCAAGCCATGGGAAAATGTGATCGCCGGCAATACGGTGCTGTACGGGGCGACCGGCGGGGAAGTCTACCTGTACGGTATGGCGGGCGAGCGTTTCGCCGTCCGGAACAGCGGCGCGATCGCCGTGGTGGAGGGAGTGGGCGAGCACGGATGCGAATACATGACCGGAGGCATCGTGGTGGTCCTCGGCGAGACGGGGAACAATTTCGCGGCCGGCATGAGCGGCGGCATCGCCTATGTATACAACGAATCCGAGATGTTCGAAACCCGTTGCAATCTGGACATGGTCGATATCGAAAGCGTCACGTCCATCGAGGACGAGGCCATGCTCAAGCAGCTCATAGAAAAATACGCCAAGCTTACCGCGAGCACCAGGGCCGGCGCCATTCTGGACAACTGGGATACCTGTCTGCCGCTTTTCGCCAAAGTGATGCCCATCGACTATCGTCAGTCCCTCGAGCGCATGCGCTACGAGGTCGATCCGGAGCGTGACACCCTCTCGGCGACCGAGGAAGTGTATCTGCCGGGGTACATGGAGCACGAACGCAGGGAGCCGCCGAAACGGCCGGTGAAAGACAGGGTCAAGGACTTCCGGGAAGTGGAGCGGGAGCTTTCGAACGCCCAGGCCGAGACGCAGGCCGCCCGCTGCCGGGACTGCGGCATACCATATTGCCACAGTTTCGGCTGTCCCATAACGAACCGTATCCCGGACTTCAACCTTCTTGTGACGGGCAGGACATGGAAAAAGGCGCTGCATGTTCTGCATCTCACCAACAACTTTCCGGAAATCACCGGCCGTGTGTGTCCCGCCCCCTGCGAAGCGGCCTGTACGCTCTCGATCAACATGCCGCCGGTCACCATCCGGCACATAGAACGAAAGATCGTCGAACGCGGATGGGAAAAGGGATGGATACAGCCTGAGCCTCCCCTGGTCAGCACCGGAAGACGGATCGCCGTCATCGGCTCCGGTCCTGCCGGACTCACCGCGGCACAGCAGCTCGCCAGGAAAGGCCACACGGTGACGGTCTTCGAAAAGGACGACAGGATAGGCGGCATGCTGCGGTATGGCATACCGGATTTCAAGCTCGAGAAACATGTCATCGACCGTCGCCTGGAACAGATGCGCGCCGAGGGGGTTTCCTTCGAGACGAACGTGAACGCGGGCGTCGATCTGTCCACCGGTTATCTCCTGCGAACCTTCGATGCCGTCATCATTGCCTGCGGGGCACGTCAGCCGAGGGATCTGGACGTTCCCGGGCGCTCCCTTCGGGGAATTCTCCACGCCATGGACTATCTCACCCTGACCAACAAGCTGAATGCCGGAGATTCGGTGAAGAAGGCGCGCGCGATGTCGGCGAAGGGGAAGGAGGTTCTGGTTATCGGCGGGGGCGACACGGGGTCGGATTGCGTGGGAACCGCGCGCAGGCAGGGCGCGTCGAACATACACCAGATCGAGATTCTTCCCAAACCGCCGGAGCAGCGCTCGATAGAGAACCCATGGCCCGAATGGCCCCGGGTCATGAGGACCACGTCATCCCACGAGGAGGGCTGCGAGCGCGACTGGTCGGTGCTCGTGAAAGAATTCAAGGGGAAGAACGGGGGTGTGCGAACCGCTCAGTGTGTCAGGCTTGAATGGCTTTCGAATGAACCGGGGGATTTTCGGGAAATCCCCGGCTCGGACTTCACCATCGAGGCAAATCTCGTGCTTCTCGCGATGGGATTCACCCATGTTGAGCCGGGTCCGCTGGTGGACGATTTCAAGCTCGCGACAGACAGGAGCGGCAATCTTTCGGTCGATGAAGCCCACATGACCTCCGTGCCCGGAGTCTTTGCCGCGGGGGACAGTGTGACCGGTGCTTCGCTTGTCGTCCGCGCCATCTGCCAGGGGCGCGCCGCCGCCGCATCGGTGGATGCCTATCTCCGCGGGCTTTCGGGGAATGGCCTCCCGGAAGATGTCACCGCGGGAACAAATTGATATATTAGTCATATGGAGCGATAACTGTTCGGAGAAAGATTCACAGAATAGTATTATTCGCTGCAACAAAACTCACCCCCGCGATTAAGGTCTTTGGTA
>CAYNWJ010000368.1:0-4608 GCA_964400815.1 uncultured bacterium | reverse complement strand
TGCAACCAAATGGTGCTCGCGCACCACGCGCCCTGCCGGGCGCACCAAAAAAAAGGAGGGCGTCGCAACGCCCTCCCAAAACTGCATATTCCATGATTTCTATTCGTCGTTGTCAATGCGGCGTACGGGACGGAATCCGATGCCCGAGCCAATGGAATCCTTGTCCTTGTCGCTGAAGGGGATCTGGATGTGCCGCATGGCGATCTGCATATTGCCGCCGAACTCGTACCAGGCGCCTCCCTTGACAAGATACTTGGGATCCCTATCCTCGAGGACGACCAGGGGATCGACGCCCGACGGGGGAACGCCGACGAACATGTCGCTCGTCATCTCGGCGACATTGCCCACGATATTATAGAGCCCATAGCGGTTCGGCCGATAGGACTTGACCGGGCAGGGTCCCCTTCCATTGTATAAATTGATCGGGTTCGGGGGCGAGGGGTCGGACATCGAGTTGCAGAGCGCTCCGGGACCCGTGTTGCCCCAGGGGAATTTGGCGGTGGTGAGACCGGCGCGCGCGGCGATCTCGTATTCCGCCTCTGTGGGCAGACGCCATCCGTTCGCATTCTCGTCAACCATCATGCCGCGCATGCTGCGGCCGTAATCATCGGTCGGCTCGTCATTCTTGTCGAGGTAGATGTAGGCCCGGTCGAGACCGTCGCGGTCACTCATGATGTTGCAGGCCACCGCCGCCTCGACATAGGTGATGAAACAGGCGGGATAATCGGCGTAGGTCACGTCGGTCAGGGCGTCGTTGCCTGAGCCACCATCCTCGAAAAGCGGGACGTACAGGCCTTCTCCATCATCATAGAGGCCTCTGTTGCGCTTGCTGCTCCATTTCCTCAAAGCCTTGTAATCCGCCTCGCCTCCACCCTCGGCCTCGGCGAACAACTCCATGAACTCGGCGACGGATATTTCGGTCTTGTAGACATAGAAGCCTTTTGTCAGCCTGACGGTCTGGCGGCGGAACAGGGGTTCGCCCAGATAATAGGTGCCCTTTTCGACAACGGCATACGGCAGGCTGTTCTCGTTGACCGTCAGCTTGATCGTCCTGGTGTCCTTGAGACCGTCGGAATCGCTCGCGGTCATGGTGATGACATGATCGCCGAGGATCAAACCGCGGTGGTTCAACGTGGTCCCCTGACCGAGCATTCCCTGGATGTCGGAAGACCAGGTGATCTGGCTGTCGCTCAGGGTTCCGTCCTCTTCATCGGTCGCCGAGCCGCTGAGAGCGAGCTTGTCACCCTGGGAGATGATGGCGCCGTCGGACGGTGACGTCAGTGTGGCCACCGGCTTCGATGAAGGCGACTTGGTCACCGTGATCGATTCGGTCGTTTTTGCGTTTCCGTTGCCATCGACAGCTCTGAGATACACGGTGTTTATCGAGTTCTCCTGCAGAGATGTCATGTCCCATTCGAACGCATAGGGGCTGGTCCTGTCGACCGATACGCGCGAATTGTTGACATAGAGCTCGACCTGCTTGACGCCGGCCGGGTCATAAGCCTCGGCGGTAATGTCGACAATGCCCTGGCGTTTGACGCCGCCCTCTTTCGCGGCATCCCATGAATTTGTAATCGAGACTTCGGGTGGATCCTGATCCTTGGGCTTGGTGCTGTCCTCGGAACATGATGAAACCGCGAAAACAATGGTCACGATAAACAACAACATCGCGGCTTTTCGAATCATTGCCTTCCTCCGTAACGAAAGTAAATTATTATTAATTAAGCATATATCAGAACAATATCCGGCACTCGTCCGCCATTTGCAAAAGTCTGCTATGTATATAAAATGAACGCACTTATGCCCTTTGTCCCTTACGGTCTGTATCAAGTATAGTATATGAAGTTTGGCCTGTCAAGAGCGTATTTCAATTATTTTTCATTCTCCGCAAGGTATTCTCCCGCGGCGAAACTTCCAAACTTTCCCGGCGGTCCGGGCCGCGAACGGGTCCCGCTTCATCACGACAGCAGACCCGGCAGGAACAGGGAGAGCTCCGGAATGAACGTCACGGCCAGAAGAGCCGCCGCCTCGCCGGCCAGGAACGGCGCGGCCGAACGTGAGATCGTGCGCATATCCACGCCGCTCACGCCTGAGGCCGCCACGATGTTAACGCCGACCGGCGGTGTGACCTGGCCGATGGCGAGGTTCACCGTAACGATGACGCCGAAATGGACGGGATCGACGCCGATCTGCCTGACGACCGGCAGGAGAACGGGCAGCAGGATGTAAAATATCGAGATGGCATCGAGAAAAAGACCGGCGGCGATGAGAAGCGCATTGATGAGAAGCAGGAGAACGATCCTGTTCGAGACGGTGGAGACGATGAACTCCGCGCCGGCGGAGGCGATGCCCTCGGTATTGAGCACCCAGCCGTAGATGCTCGCTGCGGCGACGATCGACATGATGACCGAGGAGGTCACGCCCGCCTCCCCCGCCGCCCTGAACACATCGGCGAAGGTCATGGAGCGATAGATGACGATATCCACCACAACGCTGTACAGGACGGCCACCGCCGCGGCCTCCGTCGGAGTGAACACGCCGCCGTAGATGCCCCCTAATATGATGACCGGAGCCAGAAGCCCCCAGAACGCCCGCCTGAAAGCCCTCCCAACCGGCATGCGTTTCCGGCCCGTGTCAGTCCCGTACCCGCGCTTCCACGATACGATGGCGGTGACCGCCGAAAGAGAACAGGCGACCAGCACTCCGGGCACGATCCCGGCGACGAAGAGACGGGGAATGGAAACCTCCGCGATGAATCCATAGATGATCAGGGCGATGGAGGGGGGAACGATGATGCCGATGCCGCCTGACGACGCCGTGAGAGCCGCCGAGAATCCGCCGTCATAGCCCGCCTCGATCATGGCTGGAATGAGAATGAGGCCCAGGGCGGCCACATCGGCGGGACCGGAACCGGAAATGCCGGCGAAGAACACCGCCCCCACGATGCCCACGATGCCCAGGCCGCCGGGAATATTACCCACGATGCTGTCCGCCAGATCGATGAGCCTGCGGGAAATGGACGTGTGGCCGAGGATGATCCCGGTGAAAATGAAGAAGGGAATGGCCAGAAGCGTGAAGGAATCGACCGTACCGAACAGCAGCTGGGGAATGAAATCGAACGGGGCCAGCCCATAGAGACCGATCACCGATATGCCGGAAAGACCCAGCGCAAGGGCCACGGGAAAATCAAGGGCAAGAAGAACGATGAAAAGACCGAACAGGGCGAAACCGGAATGCATCCAATCCTCCATGAACGTCGGGCGTCACCCGGCCGGGGGCTCGTCGGCGGCTTTCCCGCTGGAGCCGGCCGTTTTCTGAACGATGCGGGCGATGATGCACAGGCCGCAGAGGGGGATGGCGAGGCCGAACGGCCACATGGGCAGTCCCATCGCCGCGGTCGTCTGTCCGGTGCGTATCTGGAGCGCCACCACCTTGAACCCGTAGAAGACGGCAATGCCCGTGAACGCCGCGCCGCCGATTCCGGCAAGCATCCCGGAATATTTTTTCGGCATGAATGTCAGTGCTCCTGCGATGGACAGGTGACGTCCCTTCGCCACAGCGGCTGAGGCCCCGAGAAAGGTGGCCCACACGAAACAGTAGCGGACCAGCTCCTCGGTGTAGGAAAGGGAGCCGTGCAGGACATACCTGCTCGCCACCTGCATCACCACGAGCACCGCCATGAAGCACATGAGGGCCGCGATGATCCGTTCTTCGATTATCATGCCGTTTTTCGTCATGCCCACCTTCCGGGATGCGGGGGGAGAGTTCGGGGTTCAGTCGCCCGCGGCGTCGCGGAACCGCTCCACGAGGTCCCCGCCGATCTCCTGCGCGAGCGACCGATGGATTTCCTCAGAAGCCTCATGGAAGGTAGAAAGATCGGCCTCGCCGGGAACGGTGATCTCCATGCCTTCCGCCCTCAGCGAATCGATCAGCGCCGGTTCGCCCTTCTCGACAAGATCACGCTCGTAATCCATGGCCTCGCGGGCGCATAGGCGGAAAATGTCCCGGTCGTTTTCGGAGAGGGAATCCCACACACCGGCATTGATGCAGAGAATGACAGGATCGTATGAATAGTTCCAGAGGGTCATGTACCGCTGCACCTCGCTCAGCCGCGCAGAATGAATGACAGACACCGGATTCTCCTGGCCGTCCATGGCGCCCTGGGCCAGGGCGGTGAAAAGCTCACCGAAGCTCATGGAGGAGGGATCGGCGCCATAGGCCTTGAAAATATCGATGTACATTCTGATCCCCGGCACTCGGATCTTCATGTCCCGCAGATCGGCGAGGTTCCGGACGGGATTACGGGAATTGGTCAGCTGACGGAAACCGTTGACGCCGTATGCCAGCCCCACGATGCCCTTGTCCGGAAGCATGGCAAGCATCTCGTCACCGAGCGGGCCTTCGAGGATACGGTCCGCTTCGTCATAACTCTCGAAGAGCCATGGCAGGCTCAGCACGCTCATGCGGGGCTCGATGAGCGAAAGAAGAATGGACGACTCCATGGACATGTCGATGCCGCCCGACTGAAGCATTTCCAGTTCGGTGCGCTGGTTCCCGGCCAGTTGGGCGTGGGTGAAGATCCGCACACGGTAACGCCCCTCCGTCCGC
>CAYNWJ010000367.1:0-4628 GCA_964400815.1 uncultured bacterium | reverse complement strand
GCGGGCGCCGGTAGTACATGTTCCCCCCTGTCAGGGGGGATACGGTCGAAGACCGGGGGGGGTTATTATGATCCCGGACAGAAGTCCGGGGAATGCTCAAGATTCATATGTTTAGTCACTGGAGCAATAACAGACAAACCGCCCGATGATTACGGACGGTTTGTCGGAAGTTGAAGCGCGGGTCATCCCTGCGCCGGGCTCACATGCAAGGCATCACACGAAGCGCAGGCTGCCCGCTATCGCCAGACGGCGGATGAGACAGAAATTACGGGGCGATGTCACGCCCTCGCCCGTGGGCGTCGCGATGGTGAACGCCATATACGCCTCGCCGTCGTCGGGGCCGTCCCCCTGGGTGCTGTAGCCGTTGGCCACCACGATGGTCGTCCGCATGGTGCGGGCGAACTCGGTGATGCGGCGCATGTCGTTGGAATGGATGAGAGAGGTGTGCCTGAAGCCGTGCTCCGCCTCGAGACATGCCTCGATGCCTTCCGCGAAATCCCTGACCTTGACAACGGGGATGAAGGGCATCATCTGCTCTTCCCTGACGAAGATGTTGTCGCGGGTGGTCTCGGCGAAGAGTATCCTGGTTCCCTCGGGGATGTTCAGGCGCACGAGATCGGCAAGCATGGAGGCGTCGCGGCCGACGAGATCGCGATTGAGCACATGGCCGCCCTTGTCATTGGGAATGAAGGCCTTTTCCTCGAGGAGCCTGACATTGACCTCGTCGACCCTGACGGCGCCGGCCCGTTCCATGGCCATCATGAACCTGTCGAAGACGGATTCGACGACGAACACTTCCTTTTCGCCGATGCACAGGAGATTGTTGTCGAAGGAGCCGCCGCGGATCACACATTCAGCCGCATGGTCGATATCGGCCGTCTCGTCCACGAGCACGGGAGGATTACCGGGTCCCGCCGCCACGACTTTCTTGTTGGTGGCCATGGCCGCCTTCACCACGCCGGGCCCGCCCGTGATGCTCAGGAGCGGCACATCGGGATGGTTGAAAAGCACATTTGCGCTGTCGATGGTCGGAACACGCACTGTCGTGAAAAGATTCGGCGGAAAACCGCCCGCCACAACCGCCCTGTGGTAGACCTGGAGCGCGTGGGCGCTGATCTTCCTGGCGGCGGGGTGGGGATTGAACACCACGGTGTTCCCGCCGGCAAGCATGATGATCATGTTGTTGACCATGGTCGGCACGGGATGGGTCGAAGGAGTGATCGAGCCGATAACGCCGAAGGGAGCGAACTCCTCGAGCGCGACCCCCTTCTCGCCGGACCACGAGCGGGAGACGAGGTCCTCGGTGCCGGGCGTGTTCTTGGCGCAGTTCAGGTGCTTGAGGATCTTGTCCTTCACATTGCCCATGCCCGTTTCCTCGAATGTCAGCCTGCTGAACTCCTCGGCATGGTCCTTCGTCACCATGCGGAGGATGCCGATGAGCCGCTGTCTCTCGCGGATGCTGTATCTGCCGAATGCCTCGAACGCCTTTTTCGAGGCTTCGATGGCGTCTTCCATGCGCTCGAAGACCCCTTCGCCGGCTCCCGACGCGGCTTCAGGCGCTTCTCCCTGCGAAGGCTGCCGTCCGGCCGCCGGGGATGTCGTCACAGGCGTCGCCGGAGTTTTCGGCGCACCTGTCGCGGCCACCGAAGACACCACCGATTCGACGATCTTGCGAATCTCTTTTTCATCTATCATCACTGAACCTCTCGGAGATCATGGCCGCCGGCTTTTCCGCCACGGCCGTTCAACGTGGGACTGGACCGTCAGAACCTCCGTCAGCCCTTGATCATATCGTCCAGATCGTCATGCGGACGCGCGATGACCTGGCTCGACACCACTTCGCCGACCCGGGACGCCGCTTCCGTGCCCGCTTCGACCGCGGCCTTGACCGCGCCCACATCACCACGGACCATGACCGCAATATAGCCGCTGCCGGTCCTGCGGTAGCCTGCGAGAGAGACCGACGCCGCCTTGAGCATGGAGTCGGCCGCCTCGACGCAACCTATGAATCCTCTGGTTTCGATGAATCCAAGCGCTTTTCCGGACACTGCCATTGCATTTCTCCTTGTTGATCGTTGTGCTATGTTTTACCCGTTCATATCCTTCATGACTTTTTTCGTGATCTCGGTGATGATGTCCTCATATTCCGACCGGGTGCTCATGCTGCATGGCTCCGTGCCGGTGCAGTCGCCGCAGTTCATGCATGCGCTTCCACCGATCTTGATGCCGAACTGTTCGCGGATATCCTCGAGCTTCTTCACATCGGGTTCGCTCAATGGTCTCATTCCTCCAAGCTGGTGGGCGGCGAGGGATATGTTTGCGAAATGCTCCACACGCTCCATGTTGTAATAGGCGTCCATCACGTCCCGGCCGATCGTCATGGCGCCGTGATTCGCCAGGAGAACGGCGTCATGGCAGAGGATGAGCTCCGAAATGGAGTCGGAAAGCTCCGTGGTCGAGGGTGTTCCGTACTTCGCGAGCGGTATCCTTCCGAGGGTTATGATCACCTCCGGAAGCGTCTTGAAATCGAGGGGAATGTTCGCCACGGCATAGCCGGTGCAGACGGGCGGGTGCGCGTGGACGACCGCTCGTTTGTCGTCGCGCCTGCGGTATGCCTCGATGTGGATTTTCAGCTCCGAAGACGGTTTCAGGTATCCGCTCAACACCGTCCCGTCCATGTCGGTCTTGATGAGCATGTCAGGGGACATGAACCCCTTGGACACGCCGGTGGGCGTTGCGATCACGGTGTCATCGCCGAGCCGCATGCTGATGTTTCCGTCATTCGCCGCGACCCAGTTCTTCTGCCAGAGCCGGCGGCCGACCTCGCATATCTCCTCGCGTATCTGTTTTTCCGTCTGTTCCATTCGTCCGGTTTCCGGTTGGTCTGTTCCTGGTGTCGGCGGTTGATGTTCTTTTCCGGTCCATTTACGGGATGCTCCGCATCGCGCGGAAATCCCCTGTCCGCCGTGGTGTGTCAGGCGGTTTCCGCGATACGGACCGTTTCCCTCGCGACGATCAGTTCCTCGTTCGTATCCAGCACCAGCGCCGCGATCTGGGAATCGGCGGCGTCGATACGCTGACGGTTGGTGCGGTTGGCCCCGCTGTCCAGGCTGAAACCGAGGAAAGAGAGGGACCCCAGCACATCCGCGCGAAGATCCGGATCCTTTTGTCCCGTGCCGCCGGTAAAGGTCACGGCGTCCACACCGCCCATGAGCAGGATATAGGCGCCCATGTAGAACTTGATGTCATAGATGTATTTGTCGCGCGCCAGCTTCGCCCGTTCGTTCCCTTTTCCGATGGCATCCAGGATATCGCGCATGTCTCCCGATACACCCGAAAGGCCCTTGAGTCCTCCGTTCGAGCCAAGCTCGCGATAGACCTCGTCCATTGAAAGGCCGGTCTTGCGCATGATGTACGGGACGACGAATGCGTCGATGTCCCCGGTCCGCGCGGACTGTATCAGCCCCGTCTGCGGGGTGAAACCCATCGATGTGTCTATCGAAACCCCGTCCTTTAAGGCGCACACCGATGAAGAACCGCCGAGATGGCAGGCCACGATACGGTGGTTGTTCGGATCGAGGTCGAGAATTCTGACCGTCTCGCCGGTGACGAACCTCAGCGAAGCCCCGTGGTAGCCGTACCGCCGCACGCCATACTTCTCGAACCACTCGTAGGGAGCGCCGTACACCTGTGCGCACAGGGGTTTGTTCACATGGAACCCCGGCTCGAAAACCCCCACGAGCGTGGTCTCCGGCAGCAACTCCCCGAACATGCGCATCGCCTGGAGATAGGCGGGATTGTGAGCGGGCGCCAGATCGTTGTATTCCTCCATGGCCGCGAGAATGTCCCCGGTGATCGCCACGGTGAAACTCTTTTCGCCGGCCTGCACAGCCTTGAAACCAACGGCGTCAACCTCGGCGAGATCACCGACGATCTCATCCTCGAGAAAGCGGAGTCCCTTTTTCACCGCCTCACGCTGATCGGCAACGGAGCCATCTTCTTCAAGAACCGGTTCGTCCATGCCCCGGCAGAACACCGTGCGGGCGTTGCCGGAACCGACACGTTCGATATGCCCGCGGGCGAGCACCGTTTCACCGTCCATGTCGATATACTGGAACTTGAATGACGTGGAGCCGATATTGCAGACTATTACCTTCATGCCATGATACCCCGAAATCCCTTGTGTTGCGTATGACCCGGCAGATTTCCGCCGATGCTCCGCAACCGCGGCGCGGCCTACATGTCCAGATTGTCGATGATGCCGAGAATATTGGCGTCGGAGCCCGTCATGTCCGGGTGGAACGCCATGGCCGATTCAGGCCCGCCTTCGTAAAAGACCAGTTCACCCTCGCCCGCACCGACATAATCGAACGACACGAAGAGCGTTCCCGGCTTTTCCACATCGCGCGCGTCGACTTCTTCGACAATGCGCAGTTTCTTTCCCTTCAGCGCGGGCAGCGTCGTGTTCAACACGAGGGTTCCGCGCACACGTCCCATTTCCATGCGTGTCAGTACCGTATATATAATGTTTTTAACGTCGATCCCGGCTCATGCCCGGCGTGCTACATGCCGGTAAATCCTGAAATTACCGCATCGGGATCCGAGGTTGAGTCGATCACGATCACATT
>CAYNWJ010000366.1:0-4643 GCA_964400815.1 uncultured bacterium | reverse complement strand
ATGGTATTTGCGGTGTACGGGGTCTTCCCTGAAATAGTCCAGCACATCGTGCATCCATCCCATGTTCCACTTCATGCCGAAGCCCAGGCCCCCCACGCTCACCGGACGAGTGACCATGGGCCATGATGTGGATTCCTCGGCGATCATGGCGATGTCGGGGTGGACGGCGTAGACGTGGCTGTTGAGCTGCTTGAGGAATTCGATCGCCTCGATGTTCTCCCTGCCGCCGTACTCGTTCGGGATCCATTCCCCGTCGGCGCGGGCGTAATCGCGGTAGAGCATGGACGCCACCGCGTCCACCCGGAGACCGTCGGCGTGGTATGTGTCAAGCCAGAACCGGGCGCTCGATATGAGGAATTCCCTGACCTCGTGCCTGCCGTAATTGAAGATGTGGCTCTTCCATTCGGGATGAAAGCCGACCCGCGGGTCCTCATGCTCGAACAGGTGGGTGCCGTCGAAATTCACGAGGCCGTAATCGTCTCCCGGGAAATGGGAGGGGACCCAGTCGAGGATGACCCCGATGCCCTGCTGATGCAGATAGTCCACCAGGAACATGAAATCCTGCGGCGTCCCGAACCGGCTCGAGGGAGCGAAATATCCCAGCGTCTGGTACCCCCAGGAACCATAGAACGGATGCTCCATCACCGGCAGGAACTCCACGTGGGTGAATCCCATGCGCGTGACATATTCGGCGAGTCGGGGCGCCATCTCGCGGTAGTCCAGGGAGCGGCCGCCCTCTTCGGGGACCTTGGTCCAGGAGCCGGGATGGACCTCATAGACACTCATGGGGGCGTCGAGGGCGTTTTTCCGGTGACGGTTCTTCATCCAGTCGCCGTCGCCCCAGTCGTATGAAAGATCCCAGGTGACCGAGGCGGTCTTCGGGGCGATCTCCCAGAAGGCGGCGAAAGGGTCCCCCTTGTCGGCGCGGTAATTGTTGAATTTCGAGCGGATGTGAAACTTGTACAGTTCACCGTTGCCCACGCCGGGAACGAATCCCTCCCAGATCCCCGTATCTGAATACAGGAGGGCGAGCGGCGTACTTTCATTGTTCCAGCCGTTGAAGGAACCGATCACCGAAACCCGGTCGGCGTTGGGCGCCCAGACCGCGAAATACATCCCCTCGCGGCCGTCGATGACCGCGGGGTGCGCTCCAAGATGGTTGAAAAGGGTGTAGTGGGTCCCTTCCCGGAAAAGGTATATGTCCTGATCGCTCAACCGCGTTGTTTTCAGCGGTGCGTTCTTTCGGGCCATGAGGTTTCGGCTTTCCATATGGGTGACGAGGCGCCCGGCGGGATGGGGATCATCCGCGGTGTGTTTCCGGCGCGCAGCCTGTTGATGCGCCGCGAACGCCATGTTTATCAGTATAATAATAAACCAGTTAAATAGCAAGTTTTACTTGCATTTCTGGCGAACGGCCCACAGCATTATCTTCTGCCGCGCCTTCCGGTCTGACGATGCTGTGGGGCGTACGGACAATCTGCCGTTGTGTGGCGGCTGATTTTTTTTGGGGCGGATACAAACCGGCATTGGAAAATCATCCAGAAACCGTTCTCTGTCAAGGACCTGAGCGGCAAGGTGCGTGAGCTGCTCGTCGGCGATTGACGGGGGCATGGGTGGTGCGGCGCGGCATTGCATCGGGGCTCTTCGGGGCGGTCCATTCCCGGAAAGCCCCGCATTTTATCCGGGTATTCAGGTAATCAAGCATCCATACCCCTCTCCGGGAGGCAGGCGAAAAGCTGTGGCCCGCTTGTGGCGCCGCCCCCTCTTCCGGGCCCGTGGTGTTTTTCCTTCTCCCGCTACGGGCGAGGTGGCGGGAAGCGATGGAAGGGGGCTGTGCAGGGAGCGGCTGAATCATATGTTGCCTGGCGAACCGGACACCCGGCTTGTTATGCTTCCTCGTAATCCGTCCAGCCGTTTCCGCCGGCGGATGAACCGTCATCCGGGGAATGCTGCGCAGTGACGGGGGCGCTCACCTGTTCGGTTGAGCCGAAAACGAGCTTCATGATCCCGATGAGGATCATGATTATCCCGATGATGAAGATGCCGGGAAAGGCGAACACACCGGGCAGGAACGGCAGAAAGATTACCAGGAACACGGCGCCCATGGCGATCATGCCGCATCCCACCGCCAGCCGGAGCATTCTCAGCGCCCCGAAGAAGAGCAGGAACATTCCCAGCATGATCAGGACCGGCCATATTCCCGAAATGAGGCTGAAAGCCCGCGTGGCCGGCATCATCATGGGAAACGGTCCCCGCCATGGTGCGCCCCCGGAAAACACGCTGCCTCCGAACGGGGCGAGCACGAGGAGCATCCCTGCGGCGAGAACAAGCAGCCCCAGGAAAAAGTCGACCGGTTTGAACCTGCGGCGGTAAGCATTGCCGGGGGCGGGAACGTCATTCGACGGGCTTCCGGCCGGGGGCGCCGTCGTTCCCTTCGGGCCGGACATGAGCAGCCAGAGCAGGATGTACAGGATGAATCCGAAACCATAGAAGATCGTCGTCAGCACGAAGAACACCCGCAGGGGAAGGATGAGCTTCGGTGTGTTGAACTCACGGGCGAGACCGGTGCAGACTCCCGCCACACGTTTGCCTTCGGACACGCGGCGCCAGTGATCACCGGCCGCTGACGGCGCATCGCCCCGGATATCACCGATGGTGCTGCCGCAGTACCGGCACTTGACCGCCCCGCGCTTGATGAGTTCCGCGCAGTAGGGGCATTTTTGCATTTCCTCGGTGTCCCGCATGACTCCATCCTCTCTCGCTTTCCAGTGTTTACGCGTGTTTTCCGGCGCTGCCGTATATCACAGGCCGGAGACGGCGGCGCACCATTCTTCAGGTTCCGGTCCTGACCGCCGGGTCTGTTTCCACACGGACCGCCCTGAGCATTATCGCGATCACAAGACCCGTGCCGAACAACCCCGTCATGACGAATGGGACGGACATGTCGGCTCCGAATACGGCCAATGTCAGCAGATAGCCCATGAAGAGCGTTCCCAGGAACATGGCCATTTTCGTGTGGAGACGCTGGTCCGTCATCGACGCCGTGGTTCCCCTGTCTCCGGTGCCCTCTGTCCCGGATGACGGGGCGGAGGCATCGGTTTCGGGCGCGCCGCCGTCGGGCGGGACATCGTCATCGTTGTCCGCGGCCGTTTCGGATGCCCCGCCGCCGGATTCCTTCCCGTCTGCGGCCCGTTCATCAGCTCCGGCCTCTTCGAAGGGGAAGGTGTCATCTGCTGCGGTCCCGGCCGTCCGGCCGCCTTCGTCCTCTCCGGTTGTTTCGCCGGGCTTGTCGGGCGGGGCCTCGACGGGAACGGATGACGGCACATGCTGTTCACGCCGGCGGGTTTCCGGGGACATCCTGTCCACGGGCGGAGGCATGAGCACCCACAGGACGACGTACAGGATGATTCCGAACCCGTAGAAAATGGTGGTGAGGATGAAAAACAGCCTGAGGGGCAGGATGAGCATTGTCGAATCGAGCTGCTGCGCGATGCCGGTGCACACGCCCGCCACCTTCTTGCCCTCGTTCACGCGGTGCCAGTAGCCGGGGGTGGACAGGAAGTCGAGCTTCAGGTCCTTTTTCTGGAGCATGCTGCCGCAATACCGGCACTTGATGGCTTCCTTTTTTATGTATTCCGCGCAGTAGGGGCACTTTTTCATATCCTGATCAGCGGACTGCATAATCGATCACTCCTTCCGGCGCTCGGCCGTTGTATCGCCTTTTCGGCGTTGTTCTGCTTTTTTTCCGGTCATGAAAGCGATGGTCCTTTCACATGTCGGCCTTCAAGGCCGCGGCGCTATTGGATGCCAAGGCCGCGCTCGCGCTGCTGAAGAGCGTATTGCTTGATGCCGAATATCATCAGCGTGCTCGCCAGAAGGCAGCTTCCCAGGGCGGTCAGCGCGAACTGCGACCTGCTCAGATATTCGAGCAGTCCCACCGGCAGTACGAACCTGAGAATCGTGCCGACTGTGAGCATGTAGAACAGGCAGAGGCTCATCGCCACGGCGAGCCCGACCAGGACGAACACCCACTTCTCCTGCGCCGCTGCTGACGGGGCGGCCGCTGTCACCAGTTCCTCGCGCATGAGCATCTTGGTTCTCGCTATGAGGGCATGAGAAGGCGAGGGCGCCCTGAAAGCGTCGAGCAGTGTTACGATGGATGTGTGATCATGCTTTTCCATGGAGACCCTTTTCCCTTTCCAGTTCCTTTTCCATGTATTCCCATTTTTTTTCATCGATTCGAGCGCCCGGTAGTAGCGGCTCTTGACCGTGGCCTCCGGGCAGGAGAGAATGTCGGCGATCTCACGGTCGTCGAGGTCGTGATAGTATTTGAGTACGAGCACTTCACGCATCTTCCCCGGAAGGCCGTCGAGCAGGCGCTTCACCTGCCGTTCCCTGATGACCGCCATGGGGTCCACATCGGGATCCCGGGCGAACATTTCATTGTGATCGTCGATCTCGACGGTCGTCCAGCGCTTGCGTTTTCGCTCATCGTCACGAACGAGATTGATCGCAATCTGGAATATCCATGTCGACAGTTTGGCCTCGCCCCGGAAGGTGTGCAGGTAGCGTATCACCCGTATCCACGTCTCCTGGAACAGGTCCTCGGCTGCGGTATAGTCTCCTGTGAGCCGCAGGAGGAA
>CAYNWJ010000365.1:0-4646 GCA_964400815.1 uncultured bacterium | reverse complement strand
CTGGAAGAGACCGGCAGCTATTCACTGGTAATTGGCGACGGCGGCATGAGGACCCCGCGGGCGAGCATGCCCCTGAAATACGCCGCGAACCGTTTCGTGTCGCTTTTCGACGCCGCCCCGAAGCCATCGACGGGGCCGGGATTGAAGAATACGGTCATCATGGAGCCGACCCGGTTGACCGTAACCTCGACGCCCGCCCTGGCAGCGGCCGAGAGGAGGCCCTTTTCCAGCCGGGAGCCGTGGGATTCCAGGCGGTTGTGGGCGCCTTCGCTGTCGATGATGTCCAGTGTCGCCAGCCCGGCCGCCATGGCAAGGGGATTGCCCGAAAGGGTTCCCGCCTGGTAGACGGGGCCCAGGGGGGCGAGGGATTCCATGATCGCCCGTTTGCCGCCATAGGCGCCCACCGGCAGGCCGCCGCCCACGATCTTTCCGAGTACGGTCAGGTCGGGGGTGACGCCGTACAGGGCCTGTGCGCCGCCGCGGGAGACGCGGAAGCCGGTGATGACCTCGTCGAAGATAAGCACGGCCTCCGTCTCGTCGGCGATGGTTCGCAGACCGGCGAGAAAGCCGTCCTTCGGGGGGACGACGCCCATGTTGCCCGCCACGGGCTCGACGATGATGGCCGCCAGGTCGCCGGCGTGTTCGCGCGCCACGGCGCGTACGCTGTCCAGATCATTGTATGAGGCGATCAGGGTGTCTTCCGCCGCTCCCGGTGTCACGCCCGCGCTGCCGGGAACACCGTGTGTGAGAACGCCCGAGCCGGCTTTGATGAGAAAACTGTCCCCGTGGCCGTGATAGCATCCGGCGAACTTGAGCACCTTGTTGCGGCCGGTATGGCCTCGTGCGAGCCTGAGGGCGCTCATGGCCGCCTCGGTGCCGGAGTTGACCATGCGCAGAAGTTCGATGGACGGCATCATGGATCGTATTTTTTCGGCCAGGTCGATCTCGGTCTTTGTGCTCGCGCCGAAGCTGGTTCCCTTCGAGGCGGCGGCGCTGATGGCGTATACCACCGAGGGGTGGGAATGCCCGGCGACAAGAGGCCCCCACGAGCAAATATAGTCGATATAGTCATTCCCGTCAGCGTCCCGTATGACCGATCCCGAGGCGCTCTCGATGAACAGCGGGTCCCCACCGACCGAACGGAATGCGCGGGCCGGTGAATTCACGCCGCCGACGATTGACTGCTGCGCCCGTTCGTGGAGAGCCCGGGAGGTTTCGTGTTGTTTCATGAATACACCCTTGTCCTTGTGAAGATTTCAAAGCTGATTACGCTCGCAATGCCGTGTGTGTGACGCGCACGGTCTCCCCTCGTGTCTTCGGTGGTATCATCAATCCAGCATGGTGGAGAAAACGGGAATGCGGTCGATGTGCCACCAGCTGTGGGTGGCCTCGTTGATGTTCACCTGGTTGACCCAGAACATCTGGTCGCCCTCGCGGTATCCCCAGCCCGCCTCGTGGATGAAATAGTAGTTCCCGTTATGGGCGCGGCCGAGCCAGAGCGATATGTGGCCGCCGGAGCCCGCCAGTGTGATGAGGGGCTCTTTTTGGGCGGCCTTCTCGAGCTTTTCTTCGGTGCTCAGGTCGCGGTCGATGACCATGATATGCTCGTCGGGCGGAGCGAGCAGTTCGAAATTTGGCCAGCGCCCCATGGTGAAGCCGAAACAGCGGAACAGCACCCGCATCGTCCCTGAACAGTCGCGGTTGCCGAGCATGTCCGCCCAGCCATAGGGCTGGTGCAGGAGCTTGAACATCTGTGTGGCCACGTTGCGTTTGGTATAGGGCAGATAGCCGCGATGGACATCGGCGTTCTTTTCTATGTAGCCGTCGGAGATGCCGAGGGCGCCGTCATGTTTTCGCTCGGGCAGCATCACAACACATGCCTCGTCCATTTCCCTGACGAAGGGGACATGGCCGGAAAAATAGAGATACCGTTCGAAGACGGAACACGCCGGATCGGCGTATACGGGAATCTTGTTGGCCGTGGCGATGAGCATGTCGTCCGTGGCGGCAAGCCAGCTGATATCGTCCTTCTCACCGAGGGCCACGTGGCTCGACAGTATCCAGCCCCGTGCGACCGGGCTTTCGACATAATAATAATCGCCGTCCACCGTTTCGTGGAGAACGGTGACCGGCGCGGGGAGATAGATGCTCGTGTTCTGGAAATGGTCACCGGCGCTTCTCTCGGACGGATACCCGGGAATGTGGGTGGGAACGAGACGGATGTCACCGCGCCTGACAATGGTCCCGAACCGCCGGGTCACCGTCCGTGGTATGGCGTCCAGGTTCATCTTTTCCACGAGCTCGCCGATCATCTCGTCATTGTACTTCACGCGGCGCCCGTCATAGAAATCACGGGAGCGTACATAGTCGAGGTTGTCGGCGATCCAGGCGCGCAGGCTGTCTCCGGGCACGGTGGCCGGTTGTTCGAGGGGGAGGATGGGGTGCATGAAGAGCCCCACCTGACGCTTGACATCGTAATAGCTCACAAGAGGATGCTGACGGCCGTGACGGTCGGACAGGTCAATTTTCTTGGTGCGGACGCGGGCGTTCCAGGCCTCGATGCGTTCGGGGGTCATGAGCACTTCATCGGGGTTGTCCTGGAGTTCGATCCAGTATTCGGCGGTGAGCATGCGCGGCTCGACACCGGGAAGCGCTTGCGGGGCGTGGACAGGGTCGGGTGTGTCCCTGTCCTGGGCCCATGAAACAAGCCGTAATCCCGGGAAGGCGGCCGAAACGAGCAGTAGTGCGGCGATTACAACGAGAGCAAAACGTTTCATGCTGACGATCCTTGTTGGTTTCGTGATATGGAAAGGTATGTGTTCAACACATGGTTCATTCATTGAAGGACATGTTCATTTAAACGTGCGTGTGTTCAGCCGGTTCCGTACAGGGGATTGCGTGAGGGAAATATACGGCATGACAAACGGAGGGGACAGAAGAAACGCCGGAAAATTCTCCCGCCCTTCGAATCGTGCTCACAGCATCATCGATTCTATCTGCATTTCCTCGTCTTCGAGCAGGTTGATGTCGACGGGCTTGATGCGCTTTTTCCGGGAATCGAAGATGATGCGGATGAAGGGACGCTCGTAATTTCCGTTGTTGAGCGCGCTCACGATGCCGATATGATTGAAGTAGTTGCCCTTGGTCACCCGCACGATCGTCCCGACGGGATACACGGGAGTGATCGAGAAGAAGTATCTCAGCACGGACCGGTTCAGATGGGTTTCGCTCATCTCCTTCAGTATCTTGATGACCTTTTCGGGGGGCATGGCCTTGCGGTAGGGCCGGTCCGAGGACAGGGCGTCGTACACGTCAGCCACCGCCGTGATTGAGCCGTACAGGTGAATCGTCCGGGGTTCCTTCGAAATGGCGAGCTTGTTGTTACCCTTGAGGCAACGGGGATAGCCGGAACCGTCCTGCTTTTCGTGGTGCTGGAGCGCGACGTGGGGCGGCAGGATTCCGATGGACGCCACGCCCTTCGCAAGCTCGTAGCCTATCTGGGGGTGCATCTGTATCGCCTCATATTCCCTGTCGGTCAGCTTGCCAGGCTTGTTGACGATGTCCGACGGGATGAAGATCTTGCCCATGTCATGCAGCAGGCAGCCGAGGCCCAGTTCGCGGAGCCGCTTGGTGGGCATGCCGATCTTGCGGGCGATCATGATGGCGACGATGGCAACGTCGATGGAGTGCTGGAAGGTGTAGTTGTCATAGGTCTTGATCGAATTGAGACCGAGAGTGACATCACCGGCGATGAGCTCGTCGACGATGTTGTTGACATCCTGCTGGAGTTTCTTGAAAGCCGGATTGCTGCCGAAGGTCTTTATGAACTGGTCTGACTGGATGGCGTCCTCGACCGCTTCCAGGGAATCTTCCTTGACCTCCCTGCTGATGGTGTCCTCGAGATCGGAAAAAAGCCCTTTGAGGTCTTTGATCGTGGCGCCGCGGACAACTTCGGAGATATTGTCCTTCGGGATGATATCGTCGGTATCCTTGTCCAGGATATACAGAGTCGATATGCCCCGGGCGGAAAGACTCGTCAAAAAATAATCGTTCAATACGAGGCCGCGGCCGCACAAGAGCCGCCCGTCCTCGCTGTATACGGGCTTGCCGAGACGCATCCCGCGTTCCACGTTTTCAATCGACATCGCGATCATATCGACACTCCCTGCGAACCATCGCCGATATCTATGGCTTTCAGTGTTTTCCTGCTATGGAAATTAAATATACAGCATATTAATTATGATGCAAGATTTTTAAAAAGCAAATAAATTCATCAGGTTATTGCCTCAAATTTATGCTCCTCCAAAACCGATGTTATTCCGATCATAGATGCATTTCCCCAAATCTTGGCGGCGCCGGCCCAATGATCACCACCGGGCGCTTAATAAGACAACCTCCACAGCGCCGCCCATTCCGCTGTTGCCTCCCCCGAATCCATATGCTATCTTCAGGATCATCGGCTTTTCATCATGACGGGCGGCAAACGGTTCATTCAGTGGAAAGGAGCGGTTTCATGGGTCAATCGGGGACATCATCCACATCCAACCACGTATCGAGGGATAGTTCGCCGATCAGGCTGGGCGGCGCATCGCGTTCGTCGAGTACGGCGACAATTTTCCTTGCCGTGCGATCCAGAAAAAAGGCGA
>CAYNWJ010000364.1:0-4649 GCA_964400815.1 uncultured bacterium | reverse complement strand
ACACCCGCCGATGACGGGGCCGTCGTGGAGGCGCTGCTCACCGGCGAAACCGCTGTCGAGACCGCTTCCGAGCAGGACGGGTCGGTGCTCGTGCTCAGGCTCCCCGGGGCCGCGCGCTCGCCCGAGCTGCCGAAGGAACAGCTCATCGAAAGAAGCCGTATCATCACCGGCTGGTTCATCGCCGAGGAGGACGGCGGTCTTGCGGTCAGGTTCTATCTGACGGGGCCGCAGCCGGTAACCCGCACAGTAACCGGCGGGGACGGGCAGGCCGTAACCGTACGCCTCGCCATCGGGGACCTTCCGCGCGGTGACGGCGGCGCGCAGGCCGCCGCAGCCGCTCCCGGCGCTCCCGCGCATGAGACGCCGGAGCAGGCGGGGACCCCTCTCGCGCGGGGCATCGCCATGTTCCGCGAGGGACGCCACGACGAGGCCCTTGCGGCGCTCAACGCCTGTGTCGAGGAAAACGAACACTGCCCCCCGGCCTACTGTTACGCGGCGCGGATACGGCTCGCCAAGGGCCAGAACGAGCGGGCGCTCTCGAACCTGGAGGCGGCCCTCCGCGATTCTGCGGGCTACACCGAGGCGCGGGGATACCTGGCGCACGCGCTCAAACGCCTGGGCAGGGGGGAGGACGCCCTCCGTGAATGGCGGCGCTTCGTGTCCGCCGCACAGGTCCCGCCGGGCATCGAACCTCCCGGACCGCCCGATGACCTCGATCCGGCAGTATGGCGGGAACGGGTGGCCGAACGGGTGCGCATCCGCGACGAGGAGAACGAGCGCAGACGGCGCGAGGCCGAACAGCGTGAAGCCGAACGGCTCGCCGAACAACAACGGGAGCGTGAGCGCCGGGAGCAGGAACGGCGGGTGCGGGAGACGGAAACCGCCGCCCGCGAGGCGGCCGCCCGTGACTCCCTCGATGCCCTCGCGGCGGAAACGGCCGCGACGCCGCCCGCCGCGGCCGCGGCGCCCGTGGAAAACGGCGACATGGACATCGAAGACATAGACCGGCGGATCAGGACCGACATACGGCGCGGATTCATCGGGGTGCTCGCGGCGCTGGGGATCCTCGTGCTGGGAACGGCGGGCGTGTATGTGGTCTGGCGGCGCAGGAACGGACGGCGGGCCGAGGCCACCTTCGCGCGCGAGGTCGAGAACCTGATGCACGAGCGCGAGACCGACGAGGACGATCTGGCCTTCTGGGAGGACCGGACCGTCCGGGAATACCGTGAAGAGCGCGGGGAAACGGAAGCGCCCGCGCCCGCGGAGCCACCCCCGCCGCCCGAAGCGCCCGGCCCCGCGGCGGACATCCCCCGTGAACGCCGCCCTGTGGAACCCCGCACCGGAGACGCGTGGAGACCGGCGGTCACCGACGACGATCCGCCGTCCGCCCGGTGGGACGGGGAGGATGCCCCAATGGCGTGGCAGCCGGGTTTCGTGGAGTCGAGCGCCGGGGCGCGCATGCCCATCACCGAAGAGGTGAAGGCCCTCGTCACCCGCATGAACAAGGAAGGGAAATCCATCGAGGAGATCTGCCGGGCGGCCGACCTCACCCGCACCGAGGTCGAGCTCATCATCGCCGTACGGGCCCGGCACATGGAACAGCTCATCGAGGAGGTGCACGGCGACCGGGAGGAACCCGACGAGGTGGACCACCTGTACATCGCCATCAACGAACTGCGCGCCGAGGGCAATTCGGAACGGGAGATCGCCCGCAAGCTGGGCATCTCCACCAGCGAGATCGCCTTCGTCCTGGCGGTGACGGACGGGGGCCGCGGCGGGGGACCGGGAGACGCGGGGGACTGGCCGGGTCTCGAACTGCGCCCGCAGAAGAACGGCCGTGAGCGCACATGAGGTGAATGCCATCAGCAGGCACCACATGATTCAGTATTTTTCTCTGCAAAGCCCCCATCCGCCGCTTCGCGCCACCTTCCCCCGAAACGGGAGAAGGAAAAGCACCACGGGTCGGGCGCCCTTTCTCCCTTCCGGGGGAGAGGGACGGGGAGAGGGGGCCGCGCACTACCGGAGATTTTCGCCTGAAATGCACAGTTTCATGTCCGGCCCAGATCATCGAATAAGGATGCTGACGTACCTGAATAACCGACGTATACTATCATAACAGGGGAGTGATTATGTCCTGGCTCGAAACCATGCGAAACCGTTTCAATATCGGCGTGCGGAAGGACGTGCCCGGCAGCATCTGGGTCAAGTGCGACGACTGCGGGGCGATCCTGTTCCGTGAAAAGCTGACCGAGAACCACTGGGTCTGCGACAACTGCGATTTCCATTTCAGGATCCCGCCCGAAGACTACATCAACCTGCTTCTGGACATGGACTCGTTCCAGGAACTGGACGCGGTCCTGAGCAGCGTCGATTTCCTCCGGTTCAAGGACTCCAGGAAATACTCCGACCGCATCAAGACCGCCCAGCACGATACCGGCGCCAGATCCGCCGTCACCACGGGCGCCGGCGCCATCAACGGCCGTCAGGTGGCGTTCGGTGTCATGAACTTCAAGTTCATCGGCGGCAGCCTCGGCTCCGTGGTCGGGGAGAAGATCGTCCGGCTCGTTGACGCCGCCATCGAAAAGAACCTCCCGCTCATCATCGTCTCACAGTCCGGCGGCGCGCGCATGCAGGAAAGCACCACCTCGCTCATGCAGATGGCCAAGACCTCCGCCGCCATCGGGCTCCTCAAGGACGCCGGGCTCCCGTACATCGTCATCCTCACCAATCCCACCACCGGCGGGGTCACCGCCTCCTTCGCCATGCTCGGCGACATCCACATCGCCGAACCCAAGGCCCTCATCGGTTTCGCCGGCCCGCGGGTCATCAGGGAGGCCATGAAATGCGAGCTTCCGGACGGCTTCCAGAAGAGCGAGTTCGTGCTCGACAGCGGCTTCTGCGACATGATCGTGAAGCGCCACGACATGAAACACGAGGTGGGGAAGGTGCTGGGGTTGTTGATGGATTGAGGGGTGTGAGAGGGACATTAAACCCGATGGAACATTGTGCCGATCCATATGGTATAATTACCATGGATAGTCTGGTTGCATGCTGTCTGTTTTCAGTTGACATCTTGTATTGTGTGTAATACCATACAGTGTCAACAGGGAGGAGCATATGTCAAGAACAATGAAGCGGCAGGAACATGAGCAGTTTGCCCGATTCGTCGAGAAAAAAAGTAAAGAACTGACATCACAAGAAGATATTATCCGTTTCTTTCAACAGGTCGGCTATTACGATGATGATGGCAATGTCGCATATCCATACACTTCCCGAAAGAAATAAGTGATGTATGGCCGACTACCTTCGTTCGTGTTTGGATTTCATGGATGCGATAAATCCGTATGCGATGATGATTGTAAGCGGAAAGATATCGCGGCTTACTGAAAGTACGAACGATTACGATTGGCTCGGAAACGGCATATATTTCTGGGAAAACGACCCCAAACGGGCATTACAATTCGCCCGATTCCTCAAAGACAATCCGGCAAGAAACCATCAGAACATCAAAAATCCCGCTGTTATCGGCGCAGCCATAGATCTCGGTTTTTGTTTCAATCTTATGGAAACCGAATCTCTCGCCAGTCTTAAGAATACGTACGGTATTATTCGACAAAAATTGGGCAGAAAACTGCCAAAAAACAAACCCGGGGGGAAAGGTGGTTCGGACCTTCTGCTCAGGAACCTCGACAGACTGGTGATAGAAACAACGCACACGCTTATTGAAGAAGCGGGAATGACGCCATACGATACGGTTCGGGGATTGTTTTTCGAGGGAGAAGAATTATATCCGAATGCCGGTTTCAGAGAAAAGAACCACATTCAGATATGTGTGAGAAATCCGAATTGTATCAAGGCATATTTTCTTCCGAGAGAACTGGATGCTGCATACCCATCTCCATGAAACAAGCAAAGCAGTTTTATCGAGAGCTATAAGCCGCATAACAAATATTATGTTAACATATTAACAGGTCCCAACGTTTATTGGCTATTTGTCAGATCATCAAACAGTTCCTGTCTGTGGGGCCGCAGAGTCATATCAGGGAAAAGCTGCGCCACGTTGAAATCGCCGCGGTTGATCCGCCAGGCCGCATTCTCAATCATGGATTGAAATGGGGCTTGTTCTGACCGTGCAACTGCTTAATCAGATCCAGGTTGGCTTCCCATACCGAATCACTGTCGACGGCTCGCCAATACTGCAAGTATACATTCTTCCCGATCGCTTCTCGTATTCGGATGTCGAATGGCAGACCTTCGCCATATTCGTTTACCAGGGTCGGCTTGCCACAAACAACATCCGGAATCGATGTCTGGTGTCTGGCTGCATAGTCGATTTCTGCATGGCATTCGATTCTCCTGGTATGCGAATTGGTTCCAATGGGCCGGGAGCCGTATCCCTGCCTTTGAAGTTCGTCGCGAATCAATCGGGCGACTCCCACCTCATAGGCCACCGAACTGCCCAGGCCTCTGCAATCAAAGGTCTCGTTTCCGACCTGATAGATCACATTATCGAAACTTCCTGTCTCAACCGCTACTTTGCGTACCCAATGCTCGACAACCCCGCTTGGCGACTGCTTCTGAACTTCACATCCGAGATTGATCCCGTTGATGTTATTGCCGGAGGACCACGGTGTGCGATCAGGCCGCTC
>CAYNWJ010000363.1:0-4659 GCA_964400815.1 uncultured bacterium | reverse complement strand
GACGAACCCTATTCAGCGCAGATCGAAGCCACCGATCCCGACACCGGCGGCATGGTCGTTTTCGCCCTCACATCGGGGCCGGACTGGCTCGGCATCGATCCCGCGACCGGGATGCTTTCGGGAACGCCCGGCGTTGATGATGTGGGCTCCGGCATACAGGTGGGCGTGCGTGTCACCGACAACACGGCCTTATCAACGGAGAAGACCTTCACCTTGGCGGTGCGTCAGCGCTCGGGACCTGGACAGGACACGAACACCATGCCTGCCATCCTGACCACGGCGCTTCCTTCCGCGGAACCGGGAACGGCATATACGGCTACGATAACCGTTCAGGACCCGGACGAGGGTGACAGCCATACATTCGAAATTGCCTCGGGACCGGGATGGCTGAGCATCGGCGCCGCCGACGGCATTCTCAGGGGTACGCCGGGGCAGAGTGAAGCGGGAACATACCATGATGTTACACTTCGTGTCACCGACAGCGGCGGCCTTGTGTCCGAAGTGACCATGCGACTCGATGTCGGCGGCACGGCGGCGGAGAACAACGCGCCGGTCATCACAACGCAGGTGCTGCCTGACGCATTTGTCGGAGAAGGCTATACAGCCCCTGTAGCCATGGAGGATCCTGACGGGGACGACTCCCATTCATTCGAGCTTGTTGACGCGCCCGCATGGCTTTCCATAGACCGGTCGGGCGGCGCCCTTTCCGGCACGCCCGGAGACAATGACGCGGCTTCACAGATTACCGTCAGCGTGCGTGTCACCGACAGCGGCGGCCTCTCCGACGAGGCGCGCTGGACCATCGCGGTGATTAAACGCGAAGAACCGCCGAATGCACCCCCCGTCTTCCTGACCGAGATGCTCCCTGACGCTTTTGTCGGAGAAGAATACGCGGCGCGGCTGGAAGCCGGCGATCCCGATGACGGTGACACGCTCACATTCGAATTCCTCGATGCGCCCGCATGGGTGGATCTCGGTGAAGACGGGACGCTCACGGGCACGCCCGGTGACGATGACGCGGCGGAGAATGTCACAGTCAGCGTGCGCGTCACCGACAGCGGCGGCCTCTCCGACGAGGCGCGCTGGACCATCGCGGTGATCAAACGCGAGGAACCGCCGAATGCGCCGCCTGTCTTCGTGACGGAGTCTCTTTCCGACGGCATTGTCGGCGGGGACTATGCCGATATGCTTGTTGCAGAGGACGGGGATGCTGACGCCGAGCTGACATACGCGCTTCTCGAGTCCCCCGTCTGGATGGTGCTCGATGCCGCAGGCGCGCTTTCGGGCATTCCCGGAGCGGACGACGCCGACGCGAACATCGAGATCGTCGCGACGGTGACGGATCAGCATGGCGCGTCCGACACGCTCCGGACCACGATAACGGTTGTGAACCCGAATGCGCCGCCTGTCTTCGTGACGGAGTCGCTTTCGGACGGCGTTCAGGACGCCGCCTATGCAGACACGCTTTTCGCGGAAGATCCCGACGAGGGTGACTCCCTGGCATTCACCATGATAGAGGGGCCGTCCTGGCTCACAATCGATGAAGCGGGCATCCTGGGAGGCCTGCCGTCAAACGACGATGTCGGAGACGGCATTTCCGTGATTGTCGAAGTAAAGGACGGCGGCGGGCTTGCCGACACGCTCAGGACGTCCATCAGCGTTCTGAACGTGAACGATCCGCCGGTGTTCATAACACAGGAACTTTCTCCGGCGACACAGGGTACGGCATATGCCGCAGCCCTGGAGGCCGCCGATCCCGATGCTGACGACCGTCTGGCGTTCAGTCTGCTTGAGAGCCCGGCCTGGCTGGTTCTCGAAGAGACCGGAGCCTTGTCGGGAACACCGGGCAACAGGGATGTGACCGCGGGAGCGCGTGTGGTGATCCGGGTTTCCGATGAAGAAGGCCGTGCGGATACGCTCGAAACAGCAATCGCGGTGATCGACGTCAACGATCCGCCGGCGTTCACCACGAAGAAACTCTGGAACGCCACCGAAGGATTCCCCTATGCGGACACCCTGCATGTCGAGGACCCCGATCCCGGAGATACAGTATTCGGTTTCGAGATCGTCGACATACCCGCCTGGATGAGTCTTTCGGGTGAAGGCATACTCTCGGGGACACCGTCCGCTGACGATGTCGGCAACGCTATCCCCGTGCGGATCATCGCGACCGATGACGGCGGGCTCGCTGATACCCTGGCGACGACCATAAACGTCATCAGGGACATCGTGATCCAGTCGATCGAAGTGGCGCCTGCCGATCAGCTCGTGAAGATCGGTGAAACGCTCCAGTTCACGGGAACCGTATACAACAATATCGGCGAGGCTGTGGAAAACGCCGTCGTTCAGTGGACGGTGAACGGGGAGATCGGGGAGATAGACGATGACGGGCTGTTCGTCGCCACTGCCAGCGGTCCGGGACAGGTTGTGGCGGCAACCACGTTCAGAGGAGATATCATTTCCACCGGCACACAGGTCGTCGTCGAAACCGAAGAGCTTCCCATCACGGACCTGGTCGAGGACGTTCCGGTCGAGATCGAGGACCTCACCTATCCACTGGACTACATCAACGGCATGGTGCTGTATTTCCCGCAAAACAGCCTGCCGGATGACATCGACCTGACCATAACCATCCCCGACATCGCACTTTTCGACGAGGAGCAACGCGATATCGATTTTCCGGGAGACATCATATCGGCAGTATCCATCGTGGGATATATCGATGGCAGCGAGATCGATCATCTGGAATTCAATCAACCGGTCCGGATAGTTTTCCCCTATGATCCGGAGCGCCTGTCGGCTCTCGGTGTCGATCCGGACGATCTGCGCCTGTTTTATATCGACGAGTCCGGCCGGCTTGTTTCGACGGGAATCACCAATATCGTCATCGACACGATCCTGAACACGATTTCCGCCGATGTCGCGCACTTTACCGATCTGGCCATCGCGTCGAAGTTCGCCGGTCCGGCATACATCGGGGATTTCGATTACAACGAGACCGTGGACTTCCACGACTTCACGCAGCTCGTGGTGTACTGGAACATCGGAAGCGGCAAAGCCGACCTGGTTGGAGCGGCAGACGGCTCCCGTGACGCCGGACCCCTGCCCTGGTTCGACACCACCTACCCGTATGCTCCCGACGGCGCCGTGGACTTCGAGGACCTTTCCGCATTCGCGGCCATGTATCACTGGTATGCGAACGGCGGCAGCGGCACCGCCAAACCCGCCATGCCTCCGCTTGCCTCGCTTCCTGTTGGTGTGTCGCTCGAGGCGGCCCGACCGCTCGAAAGCACGACTGAACCGTTCGCCGTGCGTGTGAGGACGGCGCTTCCCGACGGGTGCATCGCGGTGCACCTGGAAATGACCTTCGACGAGACCGTGCTGTCGGTGCGGGACGTGACGGCGCCGGGCCTGGCCGCGGGTTCGACCAATCCACCCGTATTCACCAGGGTGGCGGACGGCAGACTTGCGGCGGACCTGATCGTTCTCGATGACGGCGCGACGAACGGCGGCGATGTCCTCTTCGACATCGGTTTCGGCATCGAGGCAGCGGGAGATTTCAAAATCCAGATCACCGGCATCGAGTTCCGCGACGCTTCGAACCGACCTGTGGATTCTGAAATTCTCACGGGGACCGTTTCCGGAACGGCGCCCGGCGTTTCAGGGGAACCGCTCGTCTTCAGGCTCATGCAGAACAGGCCCAACCCCTTCAACGCCGGAACCGTCATCGAATATTCGCTCGACAGCCCCGGCAAAACGGTGGTGTCCATTTACAACATCCAGGGACAGCTCATCGACACCCTGATCGAAGGCGACATGCCAGCCGGAACCCACCACCTGCACTGGAACGGCACTGACCGGGCGGGGAGAGAGGTGACATCCGGGACATATATCGTTCGTCTTTCCCAGAACGGAAGAACGCAAACGCGCAAGATACTGCTGCTGAAATAGGGGGACTGATCAATGAAGGTTTTGCATCGATGTGTACGGACGCGCGCCACCCTCATCGCGGCTGTGGTCGTCCTTGTCTGCGTTCTTGCCGCCGCGGGCTGCAACTGGTCCACGTCGCCCAAGGACGAGGAGAAGAACATACACGCGCTCAGGTTTTTCCCGTCCGAGGTCGAAATCGAGGGCCTGGACGAGATCGCCACGGTCGATGTCATGGTCGACAAGGCATCGGCGCTGATCACGGCCCGGTTCACCGTCGGATTCGATCCCGAATACGTGGAGGTCACGAAGGTGCTCACCGATGGATACGATTTTTTTCTGAGCGACGCGGGTGCGGATATCTATGAGATCGAGAACACCATCGACAACGAAAACGGGCGGGTGACTGTCGGCATCGGCGCACTCGAAGAGGGATTCAAGGGCGCCAAAGGCAGCGGGACCATCGCCATCATCACCTTCCGCTCGAAGAAAACGGGGGAGAGCCCCCTCCAGTTCATTACGGACAGCGATGAATCAACCATGACCACCTATTATTCAACGCGGGCGGAAAGCGGCTGGGTGAAGGCGGCCCCGGCGAAATACAACGGCACGATTGTCGTGAAGGAGAAACCGGCCGGGGAGGAGTCCGGGGAAGAGGAATGAGCCCTGCTGACAATCCCCCGTTTTTCAGCACAAACTTAATATTTCGAGGTTTTTCAGTTTCTGAACCGG
>CAYNWJ010000362.1:4486-4713 GCA_964400815.1 uncultured bacterium | reverse complement strand
AACATTCCGGGATGGTACGTCATCGACGGCCGCCATGAGATGGCCTGGCCCCACGAGTACGCCTTCTTCACCATCATCATCGGGGACGCCGATTTCCACGCCGAAAAGGTCGATATCGCAACGCCGCCCGGATCGCTCGTGAACTACGTCACCCTGTCCGGCAACCTGACGGACGTCCGACTCGAGGCGGGAAAGGACGACATGGAAACGGCCGGGACGCTCTTCGA
>CAYNWJ010000362.1:0-4476 GCA_964400815.1 uncultured bacterium | reverse complement strand
TTCGAAACGCCGTCCGGGGACGGATTGAGCTTCGCCTCAACGGTCGCCGCGCCGCGGGGCGCCACATTCCGCATCCCCTTCACGGAAGAGTACGGCACGCCTCCGGGATTCAGCGGGGACATACGGCTTCCCCTGAGCGGGGAGAAGCGCATCCACGAGGCCGGGCTCTATCATGTCGATGAGGACCCGCCGGGGGAACCGGCAGGCGGGAGACTCACGGTCAAGCCCTTCGATGGCGTGCTGGACGACCGCTGGGACTTCTCCTTCCATTCACTCACTTCGCGGGAGGAGCGCTCCCTCGCCATCGCCTCCGAAGCCTCTGCCGGAGCGGCGGAATCCGGGCGTGAGATCGGCGCATTCCGCAGGCTTTCGATCATGACGGAACCCTATTCATCGCCCACGGGCGTCCGTTCGCTCACCCTCTCCCTGCCCGTCCGGACCGTGGAAGAGCGTGAGATACTCTTCGTGCGCGTCCACGATCCCGCCGTGCCGTCACGGCTCTGGAATGAATTCGCCGTCGCCCTTGAGGGGTTCGACCGTGGATTCAGGACCCTCCTGCTCACCGTGGACTGCACCGACCTGGTTCCCGCTGAAGGCGACCGCCTGTGGGTGGATGTGGCGACCGCGGGTCCCGCGACCGCGAGACTGGGGGGAACGGGCGATGATGCGGCGGCGCTTTTTGTTGAGGAATGTCCCTTCCGGCTCGTGGCCGACGAATGGGCGGACAAGGAGCTTGTGGCGGGCGAGGCCCAGTATTCGAAGATGTACGAGTTCATGCCCTGGCAGGTGACGGGGCGGACGGTGCGGCTGGAGGAGCCCTATGCATTCGGCGGGCCCTTCGACATCCTCTACCCGGCGCTGGCTGTGAGGCGGGTGCTGCCTGAAAACTTCCCCGCCGAATTCCTGTACCGGTTCGGCACGGGCTTCTACACCCAGCATGCCGTGCCCGCGGACCGCGATGCATTCCCCCTGAAAACCATCGACATTCCCCCGGGGGTCCCCGAATGGGCGGCCTGGATGCGCGACTACAACACCCGCCGCTGGGAGATCGTGGACTGGATCGTGGAACACCAGAATCCCGACGGCCAGGTGGGGGGCGGCTGGAACGACGATTCCCTCATCATCAGCTACCACATGCCGGACATCCCCCTCGACGGTCACGACGCCGCCCGGGCGGTGGTGGACCTGGTGCACGATTCATTCGAGGAGACGCGCATCTTCCGGGACGGCTATTGCCACGTCCGGCCCATGGACCGTTTCCACACCGGTGATTTCATCATCGCCCGCTACAGCACCGTGCTCTACAACCTCGGCTCGCCCCGCCAGGCCGAGCGGACGATGGAGGCGGCGTGGCATCACGGCCACCCGGAGCGGACGCCGGTGAATTACGGGGAGGGTGAGGCCTTCGTGAACGCGGTCAACATCCTCCGCTGGTACTGGGGGGATGATGTTCCCGAAAAGCCCCATGTCTCCCGGCCCGTGGAGCAGGCTTCGGAACGCCTCCGCATGATGGCGTCCTATCTCGACGAGTTCGCCATGCACCGTTTCACGGACGCCTATGCCCACCGCGACGACAACAGCCCCTTCGGCTCGCTTGAGATGCTCGGTTATCTGCTGGGCAGCTCGAGCTTCAACCGGCGCGACACCCACATCGATTTCGCGGTGACCTGGCCTTCCGGCGGCGGCCCCGATGTGGCGCGGCTGGTCATGTACGCCGCCGACGATTCTCTGCGCGTGCTCTGCCATTCCTTCCACGAAAGGACCAGGGACCTGGCCATGCGCCTGTGCCGCCTGGACCGCGGCATGTACCGTGTGACCCTGCACCGTGACCGCACGGGCCGGGGGGATGCGGGCGCGCTTCTCTGGGAGACCGAGGGCGAGCTCGGGCGATTCGATACCGTCACCGTCCCCGTGCCGCCGCACATGCCCGTCATCATTGCCGTATCGTCCCTGCGGCCCCTGGACGAGCCGGCCGTCCTGCCCGATCCCGCCATTGGAGCGGCCGATATCGAGCGGGACGGGGAACGCGTCACCGTAACCGTCCACAATCTCGGCGACGCCCCGGCTGAGAACATCCTCGTCAGGCTCATGGACGGGGAGTCGATTCTCGCCGAACGGACGGTAACCCGTCTCGGCGCACCGGTGGATTTCGAGCCTGAACGCGAGACGGTGGTTTTCGAAGATGTTCCCGCCCGCGAAACCGTCCACGCCGTCCTCGAGCCCGAAAGCCTCATGCGGGAAATCCTGGAGGAGAACAACCGTGCGGATGTACCGTGTGCGGAGCGGGGAGACAGGACGAGCGAACCAGCCGGAGACCGATGATCGCCATGCAGAACTTTTTGACGCCGCCCGACGCATTCACCGAAGACCGGGTCGTTCTCGAAGGAGACGAGTATTTCCACGCCACGCGATCATGCCGGGTCCGTTCCGGAGAGATCATCGGGGTGACCGACGGTGTCGGGAGGCGTGTCGAGGCACGCATCGGGACCATCGACAGCCGAAGGCTGGAAGCGGTGATCATGCGGGACGTCAGCGGAGAGGGTGAGCTTGCGGTTCATGTTTCCCTGGCCCTCGCCCTCATCAAGCCCGACCGCTTCGAGACGGCTGTGGAAAAATGCACCGAACTGGGCGTGCGCCGCATCCTCCCGTTCATCGCCGAACGGTCCACGGTCAAGGCCGCCCGCATCAGGACCGGCCGTCTGGAGAACATCGCCCGCTCCGCCGTGAAACAGGCCGGACGGTCGTGGATGCCGGAAATTCGCGACCCTGCGCCACTCGGCGGTCTTTTGGAGGAGACGGCGGATGGAACGATGCTCGCCGCGTTCACCGGAACGGCCGGCGCTCCGGGTCTGACGGTGGCCGGGATGACATCAGCCGGACCGCTCACGCTGCTTGTGGGACCGGAGGGAGGATTCACGGAGGGTGAACGGGCGCTGCTCATGGAGAACGGCGCCCTTCCGGTGGGCCTCGGGGGCCTGACCCTCCGCGCCGAGACGGCTGCGGTTGCGGGCATGGCCCTGCTGGCGGAACGGCTCCGGACGAACGAAGAACACCGGGAGAACGCATGACACACGATGCCGCCGAACAGGGGAAAAGAGGCGCACGGGTGAGCTTCGACGATGTCTGGCTGAGCTTCGGGGGCGTCTCTGTCCTGCGCGGCCTGACATTCGAGGCGGAACCGGGTGAGACCGTCGTTCTCGCCGGGCCGTCGGGCGGCGGCAAGTCCAGCGCGCTCAAGTGCGTTCTCGGGTTCGTCGCACCCTCGTCGGGAACGGTCTCGATCGACGGCGACCCGGTCACCCCTGAAACGATCTGGCGCCTGCGGAAACGCATCGCCTATGTCCCCCAAGAGCCGGTGCTTGGCGGCGGGACGGTACGCGCATGGATCGACGAGCAGTTCGGTTTTTCGGCGAACGCTTCTTTGCGGGAGAACCTTTCGCGGCTGCCGGAGACCCTCGGGAGGCTCAATCTCCCGCCGTCCATTCTCGATCAACAGGCGGAGGACCTCTCCGGCGGGGAGAAGCAGCGGGCCGCCCTCGCCTCCGCGCTCCTTCTGGAACGTCCCCTCATCCTGCTCGACGAGCCGGTGTCGGCGCTCGATCCGGAATCGCGGGGGAAGGTCTACGGCTGCCTTGCGGGTCTGGATGCGGCGACCGTCATGATGGTGTCCCACGACCGCGGCGACGGGACCGCATTCGCCGACCGCGTGATCCACATCGGCGGGGGAAAGGAGGATGGTCATGGGAGCGATTGATGTCGGGATCGGCGGGCTCGCCATAAGCTATCTCATGCTCATCGCACCGCTCGCGCTGATCCTGTGGTTCCGCGTGCCGATCCTGGGGGAAACCCTCACCGCCATCGTCCGGATGACCCTGCAGCTCATGTTCGTGGGTTTCTATCTGCAGGTGCTCTTCGAGTGGAACATCCTGTGGGTGAATGTGCTCTGGCTTACGGTGATGCTCATGGTCGCGGATGTTTCCATCCTGCGCAACTGCGGTCTCAGGCTCCGGCGGTTCATGCTGCCGCTCTTCCTGTCGCTTCTGGCCGGCACGGCGATACCCCTTCTGTTCTTCGTCGGGGTGGTGCTCCACAGGCAGAACCTCATGGACGCCCAGTATGCCATTCCCATAGCCGGCATGATCCTCGGCAACTGCCTCCGGGCCGACATCATCGGCATCAGGACCTTCTACCGCTCCATCGTCGAAAACAACAATCTCTATCTCCAGCGGCTGGCGTACGGCGCAGATCTGGGCGAGGCGGTCAGGCCTTTTCTCAGGGACGCGTTCCGCCTGTCCATCGCCCCGGCCGTGGCCTCCATGACCACCATCGGCCTGGTGGCGCTCCCCGGCATGATGACCGGGGTCATCCTCGGCGGTACGGACCCGTCGGTGGCGATCAAGTACCAGATCGCCATCATGATCGCCATCTTCACCGGGACAGCGGTGACCGTCGCCTCTGCGATCCTTCTGACCCTGC
>CAYNWJ010000361.1:542-4716 GCA_964400815.1 uncultured bacterium | reverse complement strand
ATCGCTCCGGCGTCCTTGTATGGCGGATGACTGCCGTTTCGCCGCCGGGTGCGGCGCGGCGTCCTATTTCTTCCAGGGCGGAACTTCCGGCAGAAGCTCGTTGAAGCGGGCGATGATGCCTTCCTTGAAAGCGCCGGCATACTCGCCCATGCGGAACTTGTCCGCAATTTCACTGTGGAATAGTTCCCAGGATTTTTCCTCCTGACCCGGATTGATGGGGTAGAAATGAACGTCATTGGCCTTCGCGGCGTTGTGGTCGCCCGGGGCGTCGCCGATCATCAGCACATGACCGGCGGGATACTTGCCGGTGACATAGGCCAGATGCTCCTTCTTCTTGCCCATTTCCTGGCCGGCTATGACCCGCGGATAGTCCTGTATATCGTTCTCCTCCCATTCACGGGCGAGGGCCTCGCCGGGGGTGCCGGAACACACGATGATGTCCGCCCATTCCGAGATCTTTTCCAGACTCTCGGGGACGAGCGGGAATGGCGGGACACCGTAAACGATGTCCTTCACCGAAGCGTTTACCGCGATGCTCCAGTCGAGCGTGTTCTGCAGGACGGGATCGTTCGTCTTCTCGACCTCAGCTATGAGAGCCGGGTTGCCGAGTTTGGATTCACGGTCGATCCAGTCACGGAGAGGTTTCGCTTCGGGAATGGCGACGTTCCTCTTTTTGACCTCGTCCCAGTCCTCGAGCAGATCGAAGACCTTGACAAGGGCCGGGAACCTGTTCGCGCCGCGCCATTTGGAATAGAGATTCACGAATTCCGCAGCCGCGCGGGCATACTTGGAAACCGCCTGGAGGTTCCAGTATTTCACGGTATTGGGGATGAAGCATTCCTTGTGCTTGATTTCCATGGAGTCGAACACGCAGCCGTCGGAATCGATGGCCACGAGGAAATCGTGCCTGGGGATCAGATCTTTCAGGGGAGCGGCAACATCGGGCATGAAAACACCTCCATCATTTGCTTTTCGTCTCGTGGTATCACAATCATATCGCGTGTCATCGCGGATGGCCGTCTTTCACGACCTGAACGGGTTTTTCTTCAACAGATACAGCATCTCCCCCGCCTTGGGAACATAGAGATATCCCTCGTCCTCCCGGTCCTTCCATTCGTCATGGTCGATGGACGCAGGATCGCGATAGCCGAGGTTGATGCTTTCGCAGTAGTCCTCCGGCATGGCGGTGGCCAGCACCACATCGATGCGGGGCTTTTCGATCCCGTTCTCGAACGTCCCGATGCCCCGTACATTGCAGGAATGCGCGAGCACCCCGCCCTGGACACCGGCGAACCGGTCCCACTGACCGACGAAATAGTCTCGGCAGTGATAGCCGATGCGCTCGAGCTGGTCGCCGTACACGTCCGACAGCCTGTTCACGTGGGGAGCGTATATGATCAGCTCGCCGCCGTCCTCGACCACCGATTCCAGCTTGTACATGCACTTGCCCGCCGTCCAGATCTCGTCGTACATGGGCGGGGCGCATGACAGAACACGCTTGAACGGCCGGTCCTTGTAGATGGTGTGTATCTTGTCGGACAATTCCACCGCGCGGGGGAATGTCTCCTCCGGCGGACCGATATAGAGGCCCGAGAGGTCGCGGCCCCTGACCACCAGGTTCAGGCACATGCGCTCCGTGGGGATGAACGTGGCCGCCCGCTCCACAAGCCGGCGCATGGGGGTGTCCATCGTGCCGATGAACACCGGAATGGTGATGAGGGCCCCGATCCAGTGGAAGGTATCGATGATCTCCTCGCCGCAGATGCCGGGGAAGAGATACTTGTGCCCGCCGGAAAAACCCATCGCCTCGTGGGGAAAGGTGGGGCCTATGATGAGAAGCAGGTCGTAGTCATAGACCAGCTTGTTGATCCAGACCTCCACCTTCTTCCGCAAAAGACCGTTGGAAATCCCGGCGATCTCGTCCTCGCTGAAGGTCCCGGCGAGCCTGAGTTGGCTTTTGTCGCGGCAGTTGTGGTTGAAAAAGCGCGCTTTGGGATATTTTTCACGCTGCTCGTCTTCGGTGAAGCACAAAAGCTCGCGAATCTGCGCGTCGCTCATCGGGGGATGTGTGCCCAGGGCGATGAGAAAATCGAGCAGCTCAACCCGAGGCGCCAGAAGATCGTACACCGTCCTGAACATCTGGTCGAACGGTCCCGAACGGGTGTAGTCGGGAATGATGACCAAAACACGTTTGCCGTCGAGCTTTCTGTTCTCGAAGGCTTCCTCGCAGAGCCCGCGGACCTCGCTCTCGCCGAGGAAGGATGCAGGCGAACCTTTTCCGATAACCATGCAGACACCGTCCCGCCGGCGTGCTCATCCGTGGAGACCGGAGACCCCAGGTTCAGGGCGCCGCCGAACTCCCGGATGCATGCCGGTCCGATACGAGTTTATCAGTCCTTGTCAAGCCATTCGGTGTGGAAGAACTCGCCGCGCGGCTTGTCGACACGCTCGTAGGTATGGGCGCCGAAATAGTCGCGCTGAGCCTGGAGCAGATTTGCCGGCAGACGTTCCGTCCGATAGCCGTCGTAATAGGCGAGGGCGCTCGAGAAGGCGGGCGCCGGAATGCCGTTCCCGGCCGCGAGGGCCACGACCTTGCGCCATGCGGCCTGGTTCTCGTCGATCACCTGCTGGAAATGGGAATCGAGCAGGAGATTGGGAAGCTCGGGATTCTTGTCGAAGGCTTCCTTGATCTTGCCGAGGAACTGGGCGCGGATGATGCAGCCGCCGCGCCAGAGGAGGGCTATCTCGCCGAAATTGAGATTCCAGCCGTACTCTTCAGCCGCCGAACGCATGAGCTGGAAGCCCTGGGCATAGGAGCAGATCTTCGAGGCGTAGAGGGCCTTGCGGATCATCTCCACCAGTTCCTTTTTGTCGCCGTCGAAGGAGGGTGTCGGGCCGGTCAGCTGCTTCGAGGCCGCCACGCGTTCCTCCTTGATGGCGCTCATGGTGCGGGCGAACACCGCCTCGGCGATGGTCTGCGCCGGAATGCCCTGGTCGAGGGCGGCCTGGCTGGTCCACTTGCCGGTGCCTTTCTGGCCGGCGGTGTCGAGGATGACATCCACCATGGGCTTGCCGGTTTCCGGGTCGGTCTTGCCCAGGATGTCGCGGGTGATTTCGATGAGATAGCTGTCAAGCTCGCCCTCGTTCCACTCGGCGAAGACCTCGTGCATCTCCTTGGGGGACATACCGAGCAGGCGCTCCATGAGCATGTATGATTCGCAGATCATCTGCATGTCGCCGTACTCGATGCCGTTGTGGCACATCTTGACATAGTGGCCCGCGCCGTTGTCTCCCACCCATTCGCAGCAGGGGGAGCCGTCGGCCACCTTCGCGGCGATTGCCTGGAAGACGGGCTTCACATGGGGCCACGCATCGGGGGAGCCGCCGGGCATGATGGACGGTCCCTTGAGCGCGCCTTCCTCGCCGCCGGATACGCCGGTGCCGATATAGAGGAGGCCCTTGCTCTCGACATACTTGGTCCTGCGGATGGTGTCCGGGAAGTGGCTGTTGCCGCCGTCGATGATGATATCACCTTTTTCGAGGTGCGGCAGGACCATTTCGATGAAGTCGTCCACGGGCTTTCCGGCCTTGACCATGAGCATGACCTTGCGGGGTTTCTCCAGGCTCGCGGCGAGTTCCTCTATGGAATGACAGCCCTTGATGTTTTTGCCCTTTGCGCCGCCCTCGATGAAGTCGTCGACCTTGCTCACCGTACGGTTGAAGACGGCGACGGAATAGCCGCGGCTCTCCATGTTGAGAACGAGGTTCTCCCCCATGACGGCAAGCCCGATGAGTCCGATATTGCATGTTTCCATGTCAGATTTCCTTTCCCGCGATTGTTCGTTTGGTGTATTGGAAAATGAGCTATATCCCAGAATCAGACTGCGCAGCATGGCGCGACGCGCACCGGACGACCATTGCCGGTTCCTCAGATCGTCATCGCCGTGTATCCTCCATCCACCCGGACGACGGAACCGGTGACGAAGGAGGACGCCTTGTCCGAACTCAGCCAGACGACCGCGCCGACCAGTTCCTCCGGCTCCCCGAAACGGTTCATGGGGGTGTGGCGGAAGATGGAGTCCACCCGTTCCTGCGTGAGGATCTTCCTGTTCTGTTCCGCGGGGAAGAAGCCCGGCGCGAGAGCGTTGACGCGGATACGGTGCGGGGCCCATTC
>CAYNWJ010000361.1:0-532 GCA_964400815.1 uncultured bacterium | reverse complement strand
TGGGTGAGGTTGTTGACACCGGCCTTGGAGACGCTGTAGGTGAAGACCTTGGACAGGGGCGGGCCCGATGATGCGGAGGAGATGTTGATGATGCTCCCCCCCTCGCCCTGTTCGATAATCCGCTCGCCATAGACCTGGCAGGCGATGAACATGCTTTTCAGGTTGACAGCCATGATCTTGTCCCACTCATCGTCGGTGATATCTAAGAATGGCGTGGCCGAATTGATACCCGGCGCGTTGATCAGGATGTCAACCCGCCCCCATGCCTCGATGATCTCGTGAAGGGAGTTCTTGATGGACACGCGGCTGGTGGCGTCTGCCTTGAGCGCCATCGCCGTATCGGCGCCGCCGATGGACCGGGCCACATTCTCGGCGTTTTCGAGGTTCAGGTCCAGAACGGCGACCTTCGCCCCGGCCCTGCCGAGACCCCGGGCCATTTCGCCCGCGAGCACGCCGCCGGCCCCGACCGCGACTGCGACCTTGCCGTCGAGCGAGAAGAGATCTTCAACGAATGACATAACACATACCCCTG
>CAYNWJ010000360.1:0-4717 GCA_964400815.1 uncultured bacterium | reverse complement strand
CCGCTCCGCCCTTCCTGTGACTTTTTGCTTGACTTCCATCATAGCAGAAGGGGAGTTGGAGCGCCCGGAAGTCTCCGCGCCGCGGATTCCCCCTCTTTCGCGCGGGAGAGGGGGATGTCACGACAGTGACAGGGGGTGAGTGCAGAAACCTATTTCTTCCGGAAATGCAGGATGCCCCAGGTGAGCCATCCCTTCTTCCCGCCCTCGACCCAGTGGCGGAGGCCCTTCTTCATGCGGTCGATGTAGTCCTGGCTGATCTCGGGGACGAGTTCCTTTTCGCGGCTCTCGGTCTCCTGGAGGACACGGCTGTAGTGGTTCACCAGCTGTTCGGTGTGCTCGTCATAGGACACGAACTCGAGGCCGTGGCGCCCGGCCGCTTCCTTGTAGAAGTCAGGCGAGCCCAGGGTGTCGAGGAGGATACGGTCCAGGATGGGCTGGAGCACGCCCTCCGGGCAGTCGTCGGCCTGCATGGGGTCCGTGAAGACCAGCTCTCCGCCGGGCTTGAGCAGGCGGGCCGCCTCGGCGATCACCTTCTCGCGGTTCCCGCTGTGGAGGAAGGCGTCCTGCGACCACACCACATCGAAGCTCTCGTCGGCATAGGGCACTTCCTCGAAGCTCTCGTCGGCCACCTCGATCAGATGGTCGAGGCCCTGCTTGCAGGTGATGTCCTCGTTGCGGCGGTTCTGGACCTCGCTCAGGTTGAGTGCCACCACGCGGCAGCCGTGCTTCTTGGCCAGGTGACGCGCCGCGCCGCCGAATCCCGCGCCCAGATCGATGACGGCGCTGGAACGGTCGAGGGTGTCGAGGGTGTTCTCGATGGTCTCCACCGTACGGTGGCTGGCGTCGAAGATGGGCTCGTCGTCGCTCCCGTACATCCCGATGTGGATGTCCTCGCCGCCCCAGACCCTGAAATAGAAGGTGTCGGCGTCGCTGCTGTTGTAATAGGAGCGCGCGGTGTCCACCGTTTCGGAATAGTGCTCGCGGGCGGTGTAGCGCTTCTGGGCCACATGAATGAAGAAGTCCGCCTCGCCGTCGTGGCAGTTCTCCTGGAAATCGCCGTAGGTCTCCACATGCTGGAAGCCCACGTCATAGAGCAGCTTCCTCAGATATGACTTGCGGAGGGGGAACATGTTCAGATGGAACACCGAGTCGTCGGGGAACCTGTAGCGGAATCGCGCCAGCCCCTCGTCAACGTATTCCGGCGCCACCTCCACATCCTGGCCGCAGTAGTAGTATTTGTGGGTGGTTGAATATTCGTCGCCGAGGATGACGTCGTAGTTGCGCTGGTCGATGATCAGGACGCCGTCGTGCTTCAGCATGGCGTAATACTCGGCCAGGGCCTTGCGGCGGTCGCGCTCGGAGAAGAGATGGGTGAAGGAGTTGCCCAGGCAGATGATGGCGTCGAACTCGCCGTGCACGTCCCTGTTCAGGTAGCGCCAGTCGGCGTGCACCGTGCTCAGCAGATGGCCGTGCCTGCGGGCGTTGAGGAAGGCGCGCTCGAGCATGTCCGGGCTCCCGTCGGCGCTCGTGACCTTGAACCCCTCGTCGAGGAGCCGCACCGAGTGGAACCCCGTCCCCGTCGCCACATCCAGCACGGTCAGTACGTTGTTCTCGCGGAGGAGGTCGATGAAGAAGCTCCCCTCGCTCGTGGACCGGCGCTTCCAGTCGATCAGCTCGTCCCACTTGGAAACGAAGTCCTTGATGTATTCGTCCCGGTAATGGTCGGTTTCGCGGATATTGTCCGCGCCTTCGATTTCGATGGTCTCGTTCGTGGTCGTCACGATCACTCCCTTGTTGAGATATATGGTGCGTGTGCGCTGATGCCGTTCTGATATCCGCGCAACGACGTGCGGATGAATGGCGGCCAAACATCATGCATGCCATGTATACGCTGTATAGCTGTATATGTATAATAGTAACGCGGGCGCGCGCGTGAAGGCGCGAAGAACCAACCCGCCGGACACCGCGGAGGAATCAGGGGAAAACGAACAACGACTGAGACGCGTGGGAAGCGCCGTTTGTCAGGGCTTCCCGATGAAGGAACGGCGGCGGATTTCGCCATCCGTCCCGCAAGGCAGGTCCACGGCGCACCGACGGGCGCACCATGAAACAACAACGCGGATTTGTACTGCTGGCCCCACACCGTTGCACGGCATCCGTGCAAACTTGAGATAATATTGGAATTTAAGGAATTCAGCGCCCGTTGTCAACTGTCAAATGGTTTTTTAACGAAACGGGCGGGGGGGCTCTTGGCAGGGAGACGATGAAAAGGCAGACCCCTCCGGCCTCAGCATAACGACACTCCGGCAGCCTCCTCGTCCCCCCTCAAAGCGGGGGACCGGACGAAGTCCGAGGGGGGTCTCTTGGCAGAGAAGCGTCGGCAACTCCCGCCGTCCTCCTTTTCCCTTGCGCTTGCCGCACTTTGGCCATATTATTGGATGGTAAGCTGCGGCGGCAATGACATCATTGTCGGCGTGAAGGCGGCATTCCGCCGCGCACCGCACCGCACAGGGAGAACGCCCCGCATGTCGAAGAGCCTGTACAAACTCGAGAAGCTGGACATCTGCAAGGGCCTCAACGCCATGGATATCCAGGAAATATCCAAGATCTCGAGCAAGGCCAGCTGCCGCAAGGGCGACATCATCACCGACGCCAACAACAAGTCCCGCGACGTCTATGTGCTCATCGAGGGCGAAGTGGACATCATGTCCATGCACGGCATCTCCCTCTACCGCGTATCCAACGGCGAGATCTTCGGCGAGCTGGCCATGGTGCCCAACATCAAGCGCAGCGCCATCGCCATCGCCCGCACCGAGAGCTGGGTGCTCATCCTCAACATCAACCACCTGGAAGCCCTCGGCGAGCAGTTCCCCCACATCTACCGTCAGGTCTACCACAACATCATCCAGAGCCTCGGCGTCAAGCTCGCCCGCGCCAACAAGCTCATCGAGCTCCTCAAGACGGAACTCACCCGCGCCCTCAAGGGCAGGTGATCCGGCGGGGTCTTTTTGCAGGGAGGCGCCACTCACCCCCTGTCACCAGGATGTGACATCCCCCTCTCCCGCGCGAAAGAGGGGGAATCCGTGATTCATGGAACTTGCGGGTGTGCAACTCCCCTTCTCTTAAAGACTTAAGAGAAGGGGCCGGGGGATGAGTTCTGACCCCCCCAAAAAAAGACCCCGGAATTGCTTCCGGGGCCTTTTCATCATGCTCGTGAGGCGCTGTTTAGAAACCGTACATCAGGGAGATCAGAACGCCCATGTTCTTGTTGGTGTTCTTGCCCATGAGGGTGTAGAGAATGTCGCCCTTGATGCCGATGTTGTCGTCCATCTTGTAGCAGCCGCCGAGATTCAGCTCGATCCAGTTCATGCCGGAATCGTCGATGTCGTTGCCGTCCCACTTGCTGTCGCCAACGAAGACGATCTCGAGACCGCCCTGGACATCGAACATGTCGGAGAGGGCGTAGGCAGCTTCGCCGTCCACATAGATGCCGAGCCCGGGCTGGATCTTGGTGTCGCTGTCCTCGACATTGTAGCGCAGGCCGACCTGGCCGTCGAGGGTGATGAGGTCCATTTCCTTCTGGGTCATGGCGGCGACATCGATACCGAAACCGCCGGTCTCGCCGAGGCCCTTCTCGTCATCGCCGAGGGGGATGTCGAGGGCGCCGCGGAGGGTCAGCATGCCTTCGGGCATGAGGCCGTACTTCACGCCGACGAAGAGGTCGCCGATACCGGATTCGCCCGCATCACCCATGTCCCACTTCTCGAACGGGAGCACGCCGAAGACCTCGAGGCCGTCCATGAGGCCGTAACGGAACTTGAGGGGGATGTAGAGCGCGGTGGCGTCGTCGCCCAGGTCGCCCGCCTCGCTGTCGGCGTCGAAGGCTTCGCTGGCGGTGAGGAACCCGATGGCGGCTTCGCCCTTCATGGTGCCGGCTTCCTGCACGGGAGCCTTGTCATTCGTGATCAGGTGGTCATACGCGAACGCGGACGAGGCCGCGAGGCAGAGGATGGCGGCAAAAACGAGAACCTTTTTCATTCCTTTTTCTCCTTTGGTGTGCAATGCCTTACAATGTGTTATTCTGCTGATTTCTTGTGCTCACGACTTACTGAAACTGCGCCTCAATTACATGAATCACCTCCCCCTTCATGGAAATCAGCGTGTTTCGAAGCAGTCAGCATGCGGGTTTTTTTGTCTGTGTAAAAGCATCTCTCCTTTCTTCAGTTTTATCAGCATCACCCGTAAGTATGAACAAAATACAAGACCAGTAACTCCGGAATCATATATACAGCAAACCAGGGTAAATACCGACAAATCAATACATATATTACACCTTAAACGGCCAGAAGTCAATATAAAAATGAGGGATATCGGAAAATTCCTCCTTTCTCAAGCGCGATTTAACACAAAACGAACGCTGTTCCATATCATTCGCGGGGCGGCGTTTGAACCATGATTAATGGGATTCAAGGATTGACAGGATTCCAATCGTGGTTCATCCCGTAATCCTGAAAATCCAGGTTCAGAAACTGAAAAACCCCGAAATAGTAAGTTTGATGCCGGAATACGGGGGGTGCGTCTTTCAACTGGCAACCCCCAAAAAACCCATCGGATAATTCACATAAGCTATTATAAAGTATGGTATTATATCCAATATAATAAGCAATAAGGTTCTTTGAACAATTGATGAAACCGCATGTAACCGATGCTGTCGCCG
>CAYNWJ010000359.1:0-4749 GCA_964400815.1 uncultured bacterium | reverse complement strand
TGCACCGCGTGGTGCACGGCAGCCACGGAACGGCCCGGTCCGCCCGTGTGGAAGATCACGAGATCGCGGGAAAGACCGGGACCGCGCAGAACCCACACGGCGCCGACCACAAGCTGTTCGTCTCCTTCGCCCCCTATGAAAATCCGCGCATCGCCATCGCCTGCGTGGCCGAGAACGCCGGTGACTATGTGGGATCCCTCGCGGTGAAGATCGTGCACCGGGTGCTCGAGGAATATTTCCTGTATTATCCCGATGAAAGGGTGGCGGTGAATGATTAGGGAAGCGCTGAGAAATCTCGATTATCCGCTCATCCTGGCGGTGCTGTTTTTGATGATCTCAGGGGTCGTGATGATCCACAGCGCCAGCGCCAGCGAGAATCTCGACATCGCCAACATCTGGGAGAAACAGATCGTGTGGGTGGTGTTTTCCTTCACGGCCATGATCCTCATCATTCCGCTGCCGTCGAAATTCATCAGCGCCGGGGCCTGGACGTTTTACGCCGCCGGTGTCCTCGCTCTGATCGTCACGCAAATCTACGGCGCCCGGGCGGGCGGATCGGAACGCTGGCTCATCATCGGCCCCATACGTGTCCAGCCGTCTGAATTCATGAAAGCGGCGGCGGTCCTGGCCCTGGCCCGGTTTCTCTCGCGCAAGAAATACCGGCCCACCAGCTATGTCAAATGCCTGCCCGCCTTCGCCATCGTTGGCATCCCCATGCTCCTCGTCCGGATGCAGCCGGACCTGGGGACATCGCTGGTCTTCGCCGGCATCGTGCTCCCCATGCTGTACTGGGCCGGTCTCGACACCGTGCGGATCTTCTTCCTGGTGGCCCCGGTGCTCTCCGCCATCTTCACCGCGCCCTTCATTCCCGTGTTCAATCCCATCGTCTGGGTCGCGTTCATGTTCGTGGTGCTGGCGGTTCTCTACTATGCCCGATACAGCCTCACGGGCATGGCGGTCAATCTCGGCGCCAATATCTTCGCAGGCGTCGCCACCCCCTGGGTGTTCAACATGCTGAACGAATACCAGCAGAAGCGCATCACGACCATTTTCAATCCGGAGGCCGATCCCCTCTCCTCGGGCTATCAGATCATCAATTCCATGATCGCGGTCGGATCGGGCGGCGTTCTGGGAAAGGGACTCGGCGAAGGCCGGTATACCGAACTCGGGTTCCTCCCCCACGCCCACACCGACTTCATCTTCAGCGTGATCGGCGAGGAAACGGGATTCGTGGGCGCACTCCTGTTCCTGCTGGTCATCTATTATGTCGTCTGCCGGGCCATCATCATCGCCACGGAGGTGAAGAGCCCCTTCATGTCCATCGCGTCGGTGGGCATCGCCTCGGTCTTCGCGTTCCACATGTTCGTCAATATCGGCATGGTCATCGGCATCATGCCGGTGACGGGCCTGCCCCTGCCGTTTTTGTCCTACGGTGGATCATCGTGCCTGGCGAACGCGGTTATGATCGGATTGCTTTTGAATTTCAAGGTGCATCGTCACGAATTCTGAGGCGTTCAAGAAAGTACGAAGCTGTGCCGTTGATACATTCATGAAGCGGGACCGTCTCCCGCACAACAAGGAAGGCGACTGTTCATGCATCCTGAAATCATATCTCTCGGTCCGGTAACCATTCGCAGTTACGGTCTCATGCTGGCGATCGGCTTCATGGCCGGCATCCTCGTTGCCGCCCGCCGCGCAAGAAAGATGGGCGAGGACCCGGACCATGTATACAATCTCTCCATCTGGATCGTCATCTCGTCACTGCTGGGCGCCCGCATCTATTATGTCATGACCCATTATGCCGAATTCAGGGCCGTGGAGGATGTTTCGCTGCCCGCCAGGATCTTCATCGAGTTCCGCAACATGTTCTGGCCCGTGGGCGCGAACGGTCAGATCGGTATCAGCGGCCTCATACTCTACGGCGGACTGATCGCCGCGACCGCCGTTTCCATCATCTATCTGAAGGCGCATCATCTCAAGGTCTCCCGGTTCACCGATATTCTCGCCCCGTCCCTCGGGCTCGGGGAATTTTTCACGCGGATCGGGTGCTTTCTGAACGGCTGCTGCTATGGCGTCCCCACGGATTCCTGTGTCGGAGTCGTCTTCCCCCACGAATCCGCGGCGGGGTTCTATTTCCCGGAGACCCACCTCCATCCCGCACAATTGTACAATTCTTTCGCGGGGCTTGCAATTTTCTTGTTATTGCTGTATCTTGAACGGTACAAACACTTTGACGGCTTCACGTCGCTGTTGTATTTCATGCTTTATTCGGCGGGTCGGTTCTCCATAGACTTTTTCCGCTATTACGAGCGTGAAATGGTGGCGTTCGGCCTGTCCCAGAACCAGATCATCAGCATCGTCGTGTTCCTTGTGTCATTCGGTCTTTTTCTGTATATGAACAGAAAGAACGTCCGTCCGCCGGACGGGAGCCTGTCCTCATGAAAATATCCGTGGAACAGCTCAAAGAGGGCGATGTCCTCACGAAGAACGTGGTCGTCCGCGATGTGACCCTTTTCGAAAAGGGCACGGTGCTCATCAAGAAATACATTGAAATTCTCACCGTGCTGAAAGTCAAGGTCGTGGAGATCGAGGGGCGCGAGGGCGGCCATTTCCGCAATCTGAAGGAAGCGTTCCAGAATGTGGATGACAGATTCAGTTATGTCGATGACAACGAGTTCATGATGAAGATCAAATACATCGTCAAGGACGTTCTCAGCAACGAGCGGGGATATCGATGAGCGACACGGTGACACGCGAGCAGGTCGTGGGGCACCTCCGCAAGAGAAAACTCCATCCCAGCGTCCCCGAGGTGATCGTGACCATCATCAACATCACACGGTCCCCCACCGCCTCCGTAAACGACCTCGTCAGGGTTATCGAACTGGATCCCGAGCTCACGAAGCGCATCCTGAACGTGGGGAATTCCGGGTACTACGGTGTCGAGCGCACCATCAAGAACATTTCCGAGGCCGTGGTTCTCATGGGATGGAACACCATCAAGATGATTTCCATCGGGGCCACCATCCTCAACACGATAAACGAACGCAGCCCGCGTCTCTACAATCACGTGATGCGTGCGGCCCAGTATGCAAAGTTCCTGGCCGCGGAAGCGGATTTCTACAAGGTCGAAGAAATCGCCATCGTGGGGCTGCTCCATGACATCGGTCTCATCGTTCTGCAGGAATATTTCAATCCCCTCTACCTGAAGACCAAGCAATACGCCATCAACAACGGTGTGCCCGTCCATGTGGCCGAACGCACGCTTCTCGGGGTGACCCACGCCGAGATCGGCGGGTGGACGGTCGAGGAATGGAAGATGCCGGAAAACATCATCGAATCCATTTCCATGCATCACGAATTCGATCCCGACACCTACCACGCCCGGAAAACGGCGGTTCTGCATGTCGCCGACAGCCTGGCCATAGCCGCCGATTACTATGGCCCCGCATGGGAAAAGGTGCCGGAAATAATCCCGTCATCGCTGACCACCCTCGGATTTTCCCCCGATGATTTTCGCCGCCTCTGCCTCACCGCCATGAAGAAGAATTACGATCCTCTCGTCATGTGATCCTTCCTGAACAACGGAAGGAAAGGTTGCGCCTATTCAAATATAAATGTATATTGATAAAAATCTCCTCTTGTCGGCATATTTGTATGTTCACGTGAGAGGTGGTCATGAAACAGGTCGTCAGGACATACTCGGGAAGACGGGCGCTCATAATGGGGCTCGGCGCCTTCGGCGGAGGTGTCGGTGCGGCCCGGTTCCTGGCGGAACAGGGCGCCCGGGTTACCGTGACCGACATGAAGACCCGGGAGGAACTCGCCGATTCGGTGGCGAAGCTCGGGGACCTCGATATCGAGTTCAAGCTGGGGCGGCATGAAAAAAGCGATTTCACCGCCGCCCATGTCGTGATCGTAAATCCGGCCGTCCCGCGGGAATCGGAATACATCCGCATCGCCCGCAGGAACGGCGCCTTTCTCACGACGGAAATCGGCCTCTTCGCCGAGCGCTGCCCGGCGCCCGTGTGCGGCGTCACGGGATCGAACGGCAAGTCCACGACGGTGTCGATGCTGGGGTCCATTCTCGAGCATGCGGGACGCCGGCACCATGTGGGTGGCAATCTGGGCGGATCGCTCCTTTCGGATCTGGATTCCATCGGACCCGATGACATCGTGGTGCTGGAGCTGTCGTCCTTCCAACTCGAGTGGCTCGCCGAGCTGTCCTGGAGTCCCCATATCGCCGTCATTCTCAATATCCTTCCCAATCATCTCGACCGGCATGGCACCCTTCAGGCATACACGGCAGCCAAGGCCGCCATCCTTGACCACCAGAAAAGTTCCGACATCGCCGTCCTGGTCCGCGACGATCCCGGTTCCCGCGCCATGGCCGACCGTGTGCGGGGGCGCGTGATGTGGGTGGGGATGGATCTCGATGTCCGGGGCCTGACGTTCGAGGATGGCGCCGTCGTCGATCGCGGCTGGCGCAGGCATGAGACCATCCTCGATTCCGCGTCGATCCGCGTTCCGGGCAGACAGAACATCATCGACGCGATGGCGGCGGCCGCCTGTGCAATGAACATGGATATGTCAATCGGTGAGATCAGAAAGGGGATAGCCGCATTCACGGGGCTTCCGCACCGTCTCGAGCCTCTCGGGACCACGCACGGCGTTTCGTTCTACAACGACTCGAAATCGACCACGCCGGAATCCGCAGCCATCGCGGTGGAGGCATTCGGTTCGGGGGTGATC
>CAYNWJ010000358.1:0-4762 GCA_964400815.1 uncultured bacterium | reverse complement strand
CCGGATGTTTAAGGACTCCTGAAGGAGGTAGCAGCAGACAGCTTCTTGTTATCAAGGAGAATGGAACAATTAACACAAGATTGTTAACCGTAAGAGAAGCTGCAACTTTAATGGGAGCATCAAGTAATTACTCGATTCCTGGCACTTATAATGATGGCTATAAAGCAATGGGAGATGCTGTTGCAGTACCTGTAGTCGAATATTTGGCTGAAAACCTGCTATATCCATTAACATTTAAATGGGACGTAAAAAACATTGAATTCATGTATTAGTAAACTAAAAGAATTTGCCGCAAAAAATAAATTTATAAATCAAAAAGGTCCTTTATGTGTTGCCTTGGTATTTACAAGACATGCCATGAAAAAAGGTTTGCCCATTGATCCATATAAACAATTAACAAAAGGTAAAGGGCAAGTTAAGGGACTTGGGAAACATGCGGTCCAATCAATATTGAATGACTATGGAATTACAAGAGTATTGGCGGAAGAAGGTGCAAGAACAAGCAGAGGAAGCATTGAAAAAATGAGAAAATATGTTGATTTTCTCAACAACTCATATAAAGATGATGTTTTTGATATTAACCAAATTGAAGAGTGGTGGATTGAACAAGTAAAAATTTATTTCTCCGGAAAACCATTTGAATTACATTATGATTCTTCAAAATCATTGATTATGATTCTTCAGGATATTTTTAATCAGGCACAGAAAAGACAAGAAGAAATATCCGGCTCTACTTATGTTGGTACAGTTCTACAGCATCTTGTTGGCGCAAAACTTAGTTTTATAGTTGAAGATGAGCTAATACATTATGGAGCATCTGTGGCGGATAGTGTTACTGACAGAGATGGCGATTTCATCATTGATGATGTTGTTGTTCATGTTACAACATCTCCGAGCGAAGCTTTAATGCGTAAATGCAGTGATAATGTTAATTCATCTTTAAAGCCAATAATAATAACTACAAAATATTCTTTGGCGAATGGCCTTGCAGAGCAGTTCAAAATAATTGATAGAATTGATATCTTCGAAGCCTTACAGTTCATAGCTGGCAACTTATATGAAATTGGTAAATTCAGACAATCTTACAGAAAAACAACAGCAATAAATATTATTAATAAATATAATCATATAATTGATGATTGCGAGACAAATCCCAGCTTGAAAATAATATTAAAATGACAGATGTCTACTCAAAAAAGAAACGTAGCAAGATAATGTCAATGGTAAAAGAGAAAGATACCAAGCCTGAAAAAGTTGTAAGGTCACTGATACATTCTCTTGGCTACAGATATCGTCTACACAGGAAGGATTTACCAGGCAAGCCTGACATTGTATTTAAAAAATACAAAAAAGTCATCTTTGTACATGGTTGTTTTTGGCACGACCATCAATGTGATAGGGGAAAGAGAATACCAAAGTCAAATACTCAATATTGGCTTGACAAAAAAAGAAAAAATAGAATCCGTGAAAAAAAGAATATTAAATTATTAAAAAGCATGGGATGGGATTGCCTAATAATATGGGAGTGTGAGATCAAGAATCTTGGTGAAATACAGAGTAGAATTACCAGCTTTCTCGATAATTCTATCTTATAATTATTTCTTCCTTCATCTCTCCCCTTGCCCACACCTCCCGATCTCCGTATGTTCCCATCAATCACACAAACTTCCCCCACCACCATACGGAGGCCCGCGATGCATCGGAGACGTTCAAGAATCCTTCCCGCCCTGATTCTCGCCCTCATATTCATCACCACCCCCGTCCTCGCCGGAGAGGCCGAGTTCACCTTCACGAACGGTTTCGACGGCACGGAGCAGAAGGCGATGTCCTATGTGCCGGACGGCATGGGGGACAAAGATGCGCGGCCGCTCCTTGTGGTGGCGCACTACATGGGCGGTGACCGTTTCACCGCGCGGAAGTCGGGCTACTATCCCGAATGCGACGAACGCGGCTGGCGCTGCGTGTGCCCGGAGCTTCACGGCCGCAGGACGCCGGGGCAGACCTCGAGCGCGGCGCTGGAGGCCCAGCACGATGTCATGGGCGCCATTGCGTATATGAAGGAAACGTACGCAGTTGACGGGACCCGCATCTACATCGTGGGGCGGTCAATGGGCGGGATGCTGTCACAGGTGATGGCGGCGAAGTATCCGGACGTGTTCGCCTGCGCAGTGTCGGGCGAGGGGATATCGGACCTGCCGCTGTGGTACCGGACGACAACCCCCCATCTGAAAAAGAGCATCGTCGCCGAGTGCGGTGAACTGACGGAGGATACGCGGTTCGACTACGAGCGCCGGTCGTCGGTGAACTTCGCGCCGAATCTGCGCTATACCCCGCTCATCCTGTGGCACGGCACCAACGACACCTGGGTGCCGCCGGAGCAGTCGGAGAGAATCGTCGGGGAGGTGCGGAAATACAACCGTTTCCAGCCCGAGCCCCACTGGCTGCTCAATGCCGCCCACTGCCCGGAGAACTACACCGCCGGCTGGGTGTGCGACCGCCTGACCTGGTATCAGAATGTCCCGGAGGCCGGTTTCGACACGCCCTTCCGCTACTATCCCGACCTGGAGATCGTGACCGACGAGGCCAAGAGCTATTTCTGGCTGCATCTCGTTCCCGCGGACGAGGAAGCCTTCGCCCGGGCGAGCGTGAACCTCAGCCACGATGTGCTCTATGTGCGCACGGATAATGTCCGCGAGGCGGTGATCGACTTGGGCCTCACGAAGAAGGGCACGACGCTGTCGTCCTATGACATCGGCGGAGACATCGATGTAACCGTCAGGGTGGTGAAGGACGGCGCGGAGCTGTTCGAGCTGACCACGCAGGTCACGAGCATTGGATCGTTCGATACGCCGCTTTCGCGGTGACGGGACGTCGCGACAAATAAAGAGAGCCGGTTATCCAGTTAAGTCAGCACCATATACGTTGATATTGACCGGGCCCGAAATTGGGCATTTCAGGCGAAAATCTCTGGTTTTTAATCGCCCCCTCTCCCGATATCCCCTATCCCTCTGGAGGGAGAGAGGGAGCCCGACCCGTGGTGCTTTTCCTTCTCCCGCTTCGGGGGAAGGTGGCGCGAAGCGGCGGAAGGGGGCTTTGCAGGGAGCGGCTGAATCATGTGTTGCTTACCGAACTGGATACCCGGATAAAGAGAAGCCCCTGCGAATGCCAGTTTTTCCGGCTGCCGTTGGGGCTTCCTGCTTTTTCATGCGGGGTCCGAACTGGCGCGGGCGGGACCGGTCATCCCGTGTGCGGGTCGTAGAATTTCACTCCCGCCTCGGCCGCCCGTTTTTCGAGGTACTGCTTCGCTCCGGGGAATTCCTCATCGGGGATGTGCTCGATGATGAGCGGGCAGGGCGTGGAGAGGGTGCTCAGACCGCGGAGATAGGTGACATAGTCGAGGATGCCCTTGCCGGGGGCGCACTCGGTGATGTATGCCGACATCCTGTTCGGCAGCACCCAGGTGTCCTTGGCGTGGGCGGCGATGATGTCGTCTCCCAGCAGATCGAAGCACTCCTCGATGAGCTCGGCGTTACGGTAATACACCGCCAGATGCATCATGTTCACCGGGTCCAGGCATATCTTGATCCGGGGATCGCCGATCTCGTCGATGAGTTGACGGTGTGCGCGTGGACTGTTGGAGGCGGTCATGTTCACCGCCTCGATGCCGAGACGGACCTTCATGCCGGATGTGGCGTCGAGAATCTCCTTCAGGGCTTCCACCGAGAGGTTCCAGCTTTCCCATGTCCAGTTCTTCGGATGGGGGGATATGGGGATGTCGTCGCTCATGGTCCCGGTGTGGGTGGTGACCATGGGGCACCCGACGCGTTCCGCCGCTTCGCACTGCTCGATCACATACCTGCGGGCATCCTTCCGTTCCCCGGGGTCGGGATGGATGATGTTGATATAGGTGTGCACGTCGAAGAACATGACGTCATGCTCGGCCAGGGCGTCCTTGAGCTCGCGAATGTCCGATTCGGGACATTCGAGCCAGGGGTTGCGGCGGCCGATTCCGGTGTATGAGTTGCCGGCGGTATACCCCTGTGAGCGTATGCGCTTCACCGTCTCCGTAATGCTGCCCTCGCCGGGATGGTTCAGCATGCAGTCCTGTTTCCAGGCGGCGAGACGGATGGGCGTGCTTCCTGCCTCCAGGGACGGGGCGTATCCCGGCGGCGGGCTCCAAGGGGTGAAGAACGGCGGATGGGGCGGCTGTGACGATTGCGGCTCCGTCCGGACGGTTTCCTGCCCCGAATCCGAGCAGGACGATCCGATGAGGGCCGCCGATGCCCCCGCCCCCGCAACCAGCGCCTTGCGACGCGACATGGATGATTTCATGGTTCGTTTCTCCGGTTTCTGTTCATCGGTTCGCACGCTCACGAGTATATCCGCACGCCGATCCTGCGGGCGGTGTCCTCCACATACTGCTTCGCCTGCGGGTATTTCTCCGCCGGGAGGAACTCGAGGAGAAGGGGCATGGGTTTTTTCATGCGGCTCAGGCGTGTGAGATAGGTCGCGTAGTCCATTGTGCCCGTACCCACCACGACCCATTCGAATGCCGGGAGCATCTCGTCCTTCCAGTTCACGTCCTTGCAATGGGCATAGCAGACGTCGTCCTCGAGCAGGTCGAAGCACAGATTGACCAGCTCGGTCGTGCGGTAGTATGTGTTGACATTGAGCATGTTCTGGGGATCGAGGGTGACCTTGATGCGGTCGCTGCCCACATCCTCCTTCAGACGCACGTGGGCGTAGGGATTGTTTATGTTGC
>CAYNWJ010000357.1:1087-4791 GCA_964400815.1 uncultured bacterium | reverse complement strand
TTTTATTAATAATCTAAATAATATTTATTATATTCAATATAAATAAATAGATATTAATGTTATAATTCTAACATTAACTTGTTTTTTTTGTTTTATTCACTTATCTTGGAGCACTGCAAAATAACATAATTATATATGTTGTGGTGATAGAGTTCCGGACATATCGTCATAACGATGGCGGACAAGATAATACAGTATTACAATCGCAGACGATGAGAGTCATGCGATGATGGATGGAATTCGATTACATGTAGTTCGAAAAAATGAAAGTGAAAGCATCGTGTAACGTCAGTGGGAGCGCGTCATCAACATGAGCATTCCTCACATGACAGCATCGACTGTAATACCTGTTCTCGATGTCATGGTATCGCGGACAGAAAGGAGGTGGACGTAGGCAATCGACAATCCTGCATTTCGCTCATGCGATCACGACATATATATCAGACCGTGATTGAGAATGGATAACTAATTAGATTCGGAGTCGACGAACCATATGAAACGGATACTTATTTCCCTGTTTTTAATGTCGGGTCTTGTTCTCGGTTGCGTGACAGACAGCGGTGATGACAACACGGAAGGCGACGACAATGGTGGAGGCAATACCAATAATCCTCCAGCCACACAGACCTATTCCATAACCGGACAGATCGAAAACGCCGAAGGCGAAGGCATCAAGGGAGTGACCGTCCGGGTCAATGACGGTGACACCATCGATAAAAGCGTGACGACCGACGCGAACGGTCTCTATACAGTTGCCGGTCTGACTGCGGGATCGTATACGCTCACTCCTTCCCTTTCCGGCTACACCTTCACACCTGAAAGCCAGCAGGCGGTTGTCTCGGATGCCAGCATAGCCGTACCCCTTTTCAGCGCGACAGCGTCAGGAAATTCGGGCGGTAATGGTGGTTCCGGCGGCAATGGTTCCGGAGACGGCGAAGCCGGCAGTCTTGATTTTTATCCTGTCAAGGTCAACGCAACCTGGACGTATACCAGTCAAGAGAATTGGGAATACTTCACCGATGAGTACAGCTACACAGAAACAGTAACCGGCACTGTCATGATCGACGGAAAGAACTATTGGGAATTGGAAACGTCCTATGAAGACGACGACATGACCGACCGGTCCTGGATCAGAATGGATAACAATGTGTTTTATTCATTCATCGACGATATCATGGAAGGTGTCGGAAAGCGTCTGCCCTCGAAAATGGTATTAATACAAGCAGACTCTTCCCAGGAAGTGCCGTTCTTCAAATTCGGTCTGAGTTCCGGAGCCTCATGGAACATTTTCACAAGCACCTACACGTCGAGTGAAGGTCAGACGTCGATCGATATGAAGGGCAAATACACCGGCACTGGCAGTGTTTCGATCCCTCTGGGGAGCTATTCCGGTTGTCCCATGTTCGAAATCACGACTGTCATTACATCGGTCTATGATGGCATCACCTACGAAAACACAATGGTTGACACCTACTGGTTCGCCCGTAACATCGGCATCGTCAAATCGTTGTCAGTGTCGTCGTTCTCATCATCCGAATCATCCGATGGCGACGATTCCTACACCACCGAGGATTATCTTACGTCCTATAACATCCCTTGACAGATAATTCTGCAACCACCTTCTCATAAAACGGGGTGTCACGTTCCTGTTAACGTGACACCCCGTTTCTTTTTCTGTGTTCCGTGAACAGGTTGCGGGAAGTGTTCAGCCCTCACCCGCCAGTTGCCCGCAGGCGGCGAGAATCTCGTCGCCCCTGCTCTTGCGGATCATGGCGGTGATGTTGCGTTCGAGGAGAATGCGCTGGAAGGATTCGATGACGGTGTCGGGCGGCCGTGAGAAGGTGGAACCCCCATAGGTGTTGAAGGCGATGAGATTGACCTTCGAGGGAATGCGCCGGACCACGGAGGCGAGGGCGCGGGCGTGTGCGGCGCTGTCATTCATGTGCTCGATGAGGATGTATTCGAATGTCACGCGCCGGCGGGTGATGCGGGTGAACTCGAGCGCCGCGTCGAGGACTTCGTCGAGATGGTGCGCCCGGTTGATGGGCATGAGCATGCTTCTGAGCTCGTTGTCGGCGGCGTTCAGGGAGAGGGCCAGACCGATGCGCTTGAAATCGTTGGCCAGTCTGATCATCTTTTCCGGGAGCCCGCAGGTCGAAACGGTGATCTTTCTCAGTCCGAAGCCGAGGCCGGTTTCCATGTTGATGATGGTGATGGCCTTCGCCACGGCGTCGTAGTTGTCGAGCGGTTCACCCATGCCCATGAAGACGATGTTCGTGATGTCTCCGCCGTTCGCCCTGAGATCACGCCGCATGGATATGAGCTGGTCGAGAATCTCGCCCGCCGTGAGATCGCGCGCGAATCCCATGTTGCCCGTCCTGCAGAACGCGCACCGCATCTTGCATCCAACCTGGGAAGAGATGCAGGCGGTTGTCCTGCCTTCGTCACGGATGATCACGCTTTCGATCCGTTTGCCGTCCTGGAGCTCCCACACGTATTTGTCTGTGCTGCGGTCGCGCGAAGTCTGTTTTTCGAGAAGCGAGAGCGCGCCGAAGGTGAACCGTGTGTCGAGCTCGGCCCTGAAGGCCTTCGATAAATTGGTCATGTCGGCGAATGATTCCGCCAGCCGCTCGTGGATCCAGCGGAATACCTGCATGCCGCGAAAGCGTTCCTTTTCCTTCGGGAGAAGCGCGGATATCTCTTCCGGAAAAAGACCTGTGAGATTGGTTTTCATGGTGCGGTCTCCGTAATGTGTATTATATGGTAACATAACCATTTTCAGGCCGTTTTCAAAGCCATATGCGGCAGCGACGTCTTGACTCCGGTCACGCTGTTGACGATACTACCGCTGCTATTCCGGAATAAAAGGACATGAACACACACATCGCCACGTTGCTGAAATTCTCCGTCGAAATCGAGCTCTTTGCCTTTGGAAACACCGTCATGCGCCGGCGGAAAAGTTCGATCTCTGTTCAGCGTGAAGGTGACCGTCGGGGAAGAAGGAAAAGTAGCGCCGGTTGCGGCAACCCCCGTGCCGGGGAATCATGTTTTCTTGGCGGGGTGCTTCCTGGTTTTCCGTTACCTGGCCGTGATGCTGATGACCGGTTGTCTTTCTGGTTGATCGCTGCGGGCATCCGTGACGAGGAGGCCCTCATTCGTGAGGAATTCGCAGCGGGATGTGACGGGTTTTCCGCTTGGACGAAGAAGCTTGCGCCTCACGTGCTATGTGTATTGAATCAAAAAGCCGAATCGGAACATACGGGAATGTGATGCGTTTATAATATAATGCGGGAGAAAGATCTGCACGGTTAAATGACACAGTCGAATGCGAAGAACAAGTGAAACACGTTGCAGCCAATCCTATCGGGGGGTACGCGTTTTGAAACGAATTTGCGCCTGGTGCGGCACAGAACTCGGAGGTGACGGCGATGGTACTGAATCCAGTCTCATCACCCACTCCATCTGTCCCGACTGCTCGAGGAACATGCTGTTCAGGTCCGGTGGCAGGCTGGACGAGTATATTGACACTCTCGATGAGCCGGTGGCTGTCATCGACGAAGCAGGGGTTGTTCTTCATGCCAACGGCGGGGCGTGCGCGTTTTTGGGGAAACGCGTCGATGACATCCGGTGACTCATGGGCGGGAACGTCTTCGAATGAGCCTGGGCGAATCTGCACGCCGGCTGCGGGCGAACCGTTCACTGCA
>CAYNWJ010000357.1:0-1077 GCA_964400815.1 uncultured bacterium | reverse complement strand
GCCGTACGGAACACTCATGAAACCGGCGAACCATCTTTCCGCATATCGGTTGCCCTCGAACGTGACTCAGATACGGGGATCATTCAGATACCGCTTCTCGTTTCCACGGAAAAAGCGGGAGATGTGGTGCTTCTTCGCATCGACGGCGCGGGAAAGCCGGTGGAGCCATGATGAAAGCCGTCCGTGTTCTGAGCATGGTGTTTTCACGCATCGAGACGCCGGTCATCGCCTGCGCCGGAGCTACTCGGCGATCCGGTAACACACGAGCGTCTGCTTGAACCTGAGGAACAGGCGGCCGTTGGCGATGACGGGTTTCGTCCAGACCGGGCCGCGGATATCGCCGAGGGCGTTTCCCATCTCCGCAACCTTCACGAAAGCTTCGCTGTCCGGTTCCATGAGAAAGATGTTCCCCCTGATGTCGCAACACAGAAGGCGGCCGTCCACATACATGCACGTTCCCCAGCCCATGTCGTTCGTCGACCACATCTCCGCGCCGTCGCTCATCCGTACGCATTTGAACGCGCCCCTGTTCTGCATGCTGTCCCCTGAATAGCCGTAGAGATGGCCGTCGAGAGCGTACGGATCCGAGTGGTGCGAGGCGATGGCTTCGTTCCTCCACAATGTTTCAACTCCCGTCCGGGAGGCCCGCAGAAGCGTTCCACCGGTTTCGTAGCCGGATGTGATGAATACCGTATCGCCGTCAACCACCGGCGTGGTGGCGTTTACATCGTAGGGTGTTTCCCACGGCGTGTTCCACAGCACATCGCCATTGTCCGGGTCGACCGCCATGAGCCCCGTGCCGTGAAAGGCCAGCACAGCGGTTTCGCCGCCAATGGACATCGGACGGATCGCCCCGTAGCCCGCGATTGCCGTATTCGCCTTCCATGCGACATCGCCTGTCATGGCATCGAAGGCGATCACGCCGGCGAAGACCCCTCCCTGGACGATGACCTTTCCACCGATCACGAAAGGGGAGGAGGAATGTCCCCATTGCGGAGACGCGCCGCCCTCTGATTCGACATTCGCGTGCCAGAGCTTCTCCCCGTCGGCGAGAGACCAGCACACGAGGTCTCCGCT
>CAYNWJ010000356.1:0-4823 GCA_964400815.1 uncultured bacterium | reverse complement strand
GTGCCTTTGCTTCAAGTGAGGGCTGTAAGCAATTTTTAAACCGGAAACTGCTGATCCGATATAATTTTCCGGTCACACGACGGACGAAAAGCCTGACAATATCTAATATATTGTTATTATGATAGTTGTATGATTATTACAGGGTGGTCTCGCACCTGAGAATCCGGTAGAATTCATCACGCGCCCACCGTTCGCGCCAGGGATAGTGGCCGCACCGTTCCAGGAGATGGAACGTGCAATCGCAGGACACATTTTCGAGCGGGACGCGCACACCCCCGGCTGGGTGGGGATCGTAATCGCCGTGGATAACGGTCACCGGGCAGCGAACCCGTCCCGCGGCGTCCAGGAGCCTGCCCGAGCGCCTGATTTCGGCGGCCTCAGGCCAGACGGCCGAAAAGACACCAGGACGAAAATCCGTGTCTTCGGGCCCCGTCTCGATCTGATCGAAGGCATCGGCCCTGCCGATGAGCGTTCCGAAACGTGATATGGCGGCATCATCCCATTCTTCCGATCCGTCCAGGAGAGCCTGAACTTCGGCCCGCTCATCAGGGGACAATCGGCTCATGCGGATGTCCATGATCTCCGCGCTGCAGCGTTCTTCGAGGGGACCGGCGCCCACGAGGATGATTTTCGCGGCGGCATCGGCATGGGTCGCCGCAAACAGCAGCGCGAGCCAGGCGCCCCAGGAGTGGCCGATGATAACGGGCGGCCCGGCGGCGGTCCCGTGAATGGCGCGGCGAACCTCTTCCACCTGCCCATCGACTGTAACGGCCCCGCAGAGGGGCTCGACGACACCGTGCCCCGAAACACGGGCCAGCTCACGCGCGGCATCGGCCATATCGCCGAGAGCACCCGGACCACCGTGTATGACGGTTACGGTGAAGGGCGGAGCGCCATGGGTGCGGCAAGACATCGCAGCCTCCCTGCAAACCGGTGACGTGATCGTGCAGCATGGAAATAAAGGGAACCTTCGACGGAACCTCTTTCCGGAAAGGGAGAAGAAGATTTCAGGAAAGACCGTCGAGCAGCATGTCGCTGTAGGATCCGGGGATGAAACCGCCGTCGATGCCAAGAGCGGCGAGAAGATCGTCGCACTGCTTCCTGAGCCTGTCCTCGGAAATACCGCCGGTGTCCACGGCTTCGATCTCGAAAAAGTCACCGAGACCGTCCACCCTGTCGAGATGCAGCTTGATATTTTCCAGATACAGGATCTCGCGCCTTTTCCGCACCACGACGAGGATTCCCAGTGAAGCCGCGAGAATGTCAAGAAGCGCGGAAAGGCTCTCGTCTCCGGGCGGATATTTCCGCAGCAGATAATCGCAACGGCGCGATCCGGCCTCGTCCCTGCGTTCGTAGAAGACGATGCAGTTCTCGATGGTCCCCCGGCGTATCTTGAGCCGCCCGGCGGCAACCCGGAAATAGGTATCGGTCTGGGTATCGACGCCCGTGCCAGCCGCGCCCATATCGATGAGCTTTTTACGCAGCACCGGGATGTCGTCCACCCGAACCTTGATTTCGATGTTCATGGATTGAGGCGTGTGGTCCATGGACACAAATCCCCGTCAGTGCCACCTCACCCGGCCGGATTCGAGGGAATAGAAGGCTTCCGAGATTTCCAGAGAGCCATCGGCGATCCGATCGATCATCGCCGGGTGTTTTCTGAGGGTTTCGGAAACCGCCGCCGCATTTTCCCTGATGGCCGGGTCGAGGCGTTCTTCCAAAGATTTCCCCGTCAGGCGGGCATGGGGCGTGTTGGTCCTGATGGTGTCTATGAGGGAAAGAACCTCCGGGGGCTCTTCCCTGAGGGTGGTGTGCGGCGCCAGGGATGTGGTGACCGCGCCGCACGATCCATGGGCGAGCACCACCACGAGAGGGCAGTCAAGGTGCTTTACGGCATAGAGGATGCTGGCGGTGACCGTATCGTCGGCGATGTTCCCCGCTACGCGGATCACGAAAAGATCGCCGATGCCGCGGTCGAAGATGATCTCCGGCGGCACCCGGGAATCCGAACAGGTGAGGATCGTGGCAAAGGGCGTTTGTCCGCCGAGGACATCAGCCAGCCTGTCAGTCCCCGCGTTTGGATGTTCCGGGTTTCCTTCCGCAAAGCGTCGGTTTCCCTCCTCCAGTAATCTTCGTGCCTCCTGCGGTGTCATCGTCCGTCCTCCCGTCACTGATTCATTTTTCACCTCAAATTCATGAATTATAAGCAACTTGCCTCTCTTTCATGATACTGAAATTCACATGCGGATGCAAGCCGAAACGTCCCTGTGTCCGGAATTTTAAGAATGATTCCGACACTTCTCCCCACATTCAATTTGATGTACAGTAACTCCCGCAATTCAACCGTTACCAATCAGGGGTGTAGTCCGGAAGGGACGATGGGGGTCTTTGCTTGAAAACCGTTGTATCATGTGTGGGAGTAAAAATAATCCGGGTATCCAGTTCGGTAAGCAACGCATGATTCAGCTGTTTTCTCTGCAAAGCCCCCTTCCGTCGCTTCGCGCCACCTTCCCCCGAAGCGGGAGAAGGAAAGGCGCCACGGGTCGAGCCCCATCTCTCCCTTAAGGGGGAGAGGGGATATCGGGAGAGGGGGACGATTAAAACCAGAGATTTTCGCCTGAAATGCCCGGTTTCAGGCCCGGTTGATATCAACGTATATGGATGCTGACTTAACTGGATAACCGGTAAAAATAATTGGTAATTACCGGAGTAAGGTGATGTTCCCTGCCGGACGGCTTCTGACCTGTGCGCTCCGTCTCTCCCGACGCAAAAAGCCCCCGGAACCGTTCCAGAGGCTTTTTTGTTCGTGTTGTGTTCCCAGACATCCGTCAGGCCATGTGGCTGTCCACATAGCTTGGCTTGCGGTAATACAACGAACCGTCGATCGAAGCGGTATCCACCTTCGTTTCCATCGCCCGCATCTCGCTCCCGGACATGGGGCTGAAGGTCCGGGCCACTTCGCAGCAGGATTCAAGAATATCCATGCTCGGAATGCCCACGGCGCAGGCGGTGACCGGACAGCTCATGGCATACCGGACGAGGTCGGTGGGCTTTGCGCCGCCTTTTCCGATGAGCTTGTCCTGGGCGGTGGTCTTCATTGCCATGACCGCCGTGCCCCTGCACTTCGCATGAGGGATGACCCGTTCGATCATGTTGTCGGCCCGGGCGGCGTTGACCGGTATCATCACCACGTCCAGCCCGATACGGTCGATGGCCTCGATGATTGCGTCGGGATTGCGGTGCCCGGACATGCCGAGGAAGCGGACCGCCTTCTGGTCCTGGAGTTTCCGTGCCGCCTCGAGGGCCCCGCCCTTGCCGGTGATGGTGTCAAGATCGTCCATCTCGTCCACGCCGTGGAAGTACATGAGGTCGATGACATCCGTCTTCATGTTCTCGAGGGACTCGTCGAACTCCCGCATGTACTCGCCGGCCTCGCGCTGAAGGGACTTGTTGGTGAGGAATATCCGGGAACGGTATTTCGGGCAGAGATAGCGGCCGTAGCGCTTCTGGCTCATCTGATTGTTGCCGTAGGCGTAGGCGTTGTCGAAATAGTTCACGCCCAGGTCGATGGCGCGGTCCACGATGCGCCCGGCCTCCTCCTCGTCCTCCAGCACGGTGGCGTAGCGAGAACCCCCGCCGAACGCGAAGATGGTGGCGTTCCAGCCGGTCCTGCCGAGCGGCCGCGCGGGCAACGCCGCTGCGGCGGTCCCGCTACCTCCGCCAAGGGCGGCCAGGCCCATTCCGGCCACACTGCCCGCCATGAATGTTCGTCTCGTCAGATCCGGACTCATAAGGCACCCCTGTAATCTCTACATTATTGTGCGGCCCCGTTCATACGTTCGTTTAAATATACCTTCTTTTCGTTCCGGGGCAAGAACATTCGACGGCGGGTCACGTTCTGACAAACGGGACGATCTCCGTATCAGCATCGCTTTCTTCACGCACCCGCACGCAACATATCCTCACCCGAAGGGATTCTCCGCGGGATAGTTCACGAACTGCGGCAGCGGATGGAAGATATCCTCCACCGCGAGCATCCTGGCGGCGTTGTAGAGGGCCTTTCCGCAGTGGGCGAAGCCTGCCGCGGTGTGGTGCGGGAAGCGTTTTCCAATGAGCACGTGGCGATAGAAGCGTCCCATGTTGGGGATGCCGATCACCCCGATGCCGCCGTGGGAGCGCGGGTCCATGTCGAGCACCTCCCCCTGGGCGATGTATGACATGATCTCGCAGTCGGCGGTGCCCTGCATGCGGAAAATGGTCGCCTCTCCGGGACGGATTACGCCGTCGAGGGTGCCGCGCGTGATGTCGGGCTCGCCGTCGGGCTCCATGAGGCGCTTCATGATGATCTGGTGCTTCATGGAATAGGTCGCCATGCATTTCGCGGGGGTGTTGCCGCAGTGGAAGCCCATGAACAGGTCGGTGGGATGGTAGTCGCCGATGATTTCCGGCTCGGAATCGATCATGTCGTTCGGGACGGTGTTGTTGATGTCCAGGAGGGTGGAGGGGAAGTCCGACGCCGCCGCGACCATGTATTCACTCAGGGCGCCATAGATGTCCACCTCGCAGGAGATGGGGATTCCCCGGCCGGCGAAACGGGAGTTCACGTAGCACGGCACGAAGCCGAAATATTTCTCGAAGGCCGGCCAGCACTTGTTCGCGAAGACACCGTAATCGCACGCCCCCAGGTTCTCGTTCATGAACCGCGAAAGGGCCAGCTCGTACCGGGCGAGCTTTTCCAGGAGATCGGGATAGTAGTTGCCGGGGCCGAGTTCCTCCTTCATGTCCTCGACGATGTCCTTGATGGCGGGAGCGCCCTCCGCCTC
>CAYNWJ010000355.1:0-4849 GCA_964400815.1 uncultured bacterium | reverse complement strand
GTGTATTTCTACCGGGTCACGGCCGGCGGGAGAACGCGGCAGGGGAAGATGGTAATGGTGCGGTGAGGTACAAGACTATTGAGCTTTAATAAACGAAGAAATATTTACATCATCCTCATGTGTTCTACCAGCCCTTAACATGGCATCCACAGCATTTTCAATTGCTTTTCTGACAGGTTCGATATCGAGACGGGCGTACACAGCGGTAACAGAACTTGTATCGAGTTTATGCCCGAGGGCGCTGGAAATGAGGAGCATACTGGCCCCTGTCATAGCCATCCAGGAAGCAAGGGTGCGTCGGAGATCGTGAATCCTGAGATTATCAAGATTTGCTGCTTCGCAGATACGATTCCATTGGACCTTGGGTTCCCGAATATGGCTTTCGATCAAAGTACTAGGGAACACCCACGTGCCATCGACTGTTTTCTGTCTTTCTCGTAATACTTCAATTGCATTTCTCACAAGCGGCACTGTGTATGATTGACCTGATTTCGTTTCGGGTATGGTCCATGTTTCACGGCTCCAGTCGATTTCTTCCCAGCGCATGGACTGAATATTGCCGCTCCGCGCACCAGTGAAGAGCGCGATTTGTATGAAATCACTGATGATAGGGTGGGGGTCGTTGTCAATCGCACTGAACAGGCGCGGCATTTCATCCTTCTGTACAAACCGGTCCCGTTTATGCTCGGGATGTTTTTTTACTCCGCGGCAAGGGTTGATACCATCATATCCGCGTTCAATGGCGAATTCATACAGGGTATGGAGAAGAGCCCGGACTCTATTTGCCTGATAGGGATGGTCGTTTGCTTTTCCTATCTCATTATGCAAATCCTTCACATCACTTTTGCGGATATCTGAAATGCGCTTCATCGCCCAAGGTGAAAGATAATTCTCATAGAGATTTTTATCATTACTCCATGATTTTTTGTAACGCCCGTGTTTCTGTTCGAATAATTGGAAGAGTTCCTCAATATTCATTATTGTCCGAATTCTCCGGATTTTATCCGCTGGATTCTCTCCTTGCGCGATTCTTGCCAAAATAACCTGCGCCTGGTTCCGGGCCTGCTCAATTGTGAGATCGGGGAAACGGCCGATTTTTATCCTTTCAGGTTTACCGTTCACTTTTTTATAAACGTAAAATGTCTTCACATCGTTGTTCGTGACGATTAGTTTCAGACCTTTTACAGCGGTGTCATGATAGGTATCATAATTGGTGCCTGATGCTTCTGGCAAAGCATTGAGTTTCGCCTTTGTAAAATTGAATTGGTTTTTCATGTGCCCACCTCCATTGCTACCATATTGCTACCGCATAAATAGAAAAAGAGAAGTTTTCGGTAAAGATTGTTGAAGCAATGATAACATATAATGTGTTATTTGTCAATAAGATAATAGATAATGATAAAAATTGGGAGAACGTCAGTAAATATAGGGGCGTCTGACTACGGATCAGAGGATTGGGGGTTCGAGTCCTCCTGGGCGCACCATAATAAGTGATATGATATCAACCGTTTGCGGGAGACCGTGAGCGGTTTTTTTTATTGACTGCGCCTCATCTCTTCGAAAAAACATTAATTTACGGTTACCTAACTTTCAACACGATCTCACCGCCATACAGAGGGGCAGGCTTTCGCCTTTACAGAGGGAAGGGCGGGAGTAGAGGGTGTTCCGGGGAGCTTCGTGTCACCAGCCTTCTTATGCATTATTCGTTTGTTTCGGACATGTGGCTGTGGAAGAATACCATTGACATTCTTCTCACGGCTGATGATACGGTATTTCCACGTTCCATATATCGAGGTTGTTACGTTCCGTATCATATTCCCGGGATCATCCGGGCTGAGGTGAAAGATGATGGTTGCTGTCCTGCGCGCAGGAATGATGTCAGGCTGTGTCAGCGCAGCACATTCGTGGTTCCTCCGCCGTTTTCGAGATTGATGTCCATGTTAAGCCCGTTGTTTTTCCATGCGCCGGCGGTGAAATCGGGGATTTTGATCGAATTCGAGTTGTTGCGTACGGACCATTCGGAGAGCTCGACGACCGAACTGAACGATGCGGCGTCATAGACATCCTGATCGAGCGGGAGACCATTTCTCAGGCAGTCGATGATATGCCAGACGTTGATGAGATCAGATCCGCCGTGTCCGCTCTGAAGATCGGCACCCAGTCCTCTGCGGAAGTCCTCGAATTTTTTCAGCAATCCGGGCTTGTAGTGCTCCATCAGACGGTCGAAGGTCTTTCCGTCCGCCCAGGCGTGATTCCCCGTGCAGATGCGCGGCGGAGGAGGATCGTAGAGTACCGACCCCTCGGTGCCATACACACCGTGGATGAGATTGTGGGGCGAGGGTGAGGTGGCGTCGTGCTGGATGTTCAGCGTGCGGCCTTTTTTGGTGCGAATGAGCGTCGAGCTCATGTTGCCACGGTATTCCATGTTCGCGAATTCCCCGAAAAAACCGTCGTCCCGAGCCAGTTCACGGGCTCTTTTCGCCATCATGAAATCGTTGCTTTCGACGGAAACGAGAAAATCGAACCTGTCGCCCCGATTGACCCGCATCATCTGGGCGATCGGCACCATCCCGTGTGTGGGATATATGTTGCCGTTATGCGCACCGTACAACCTCAGCCACCACATGTTCCAGTACAAGGTTTTGCTGAAATTGTTACCCATCTTGCTGGTATTGTAGGCGCCGTCACCGTGTGCGATATCCCCGAAAAAACCTTGTTTTGCCATGTTGAGGGTTGTCATCTGGAACGGCATGTAGGTGTAGTTTTCCATCATCATGCAGTGTTTTCTCGTTTTTTCGGCGGTCTTCACGAGATCCCAGCATTCATCGATGGTAACAGCCGCCGGGACCTCGGTGATGACATGCTTGCCCTGATTCATGGCATGGACCGCCATTTCCGCATGCATGTATGTCGGCGTGGTTATGAGCACCACATCCAGATCATTGCGCCGGCAGAGCTCTTTCCACTCGTCCTTGAGCCCGAAATAGTATTCGGGATTGTGATCGGTGTTCTCCAGGTTTCTTTTGATGCGCTCGAACCGGGTGGGTTCGACATCGGCAGCGGCCCTGATTTCGACATTGTCCAGCCTGGAAAGGGTTCCCGCATGATGGCTCCCCCTGTTTCCCGTGCCAATAATGCCGATTCGAACGGTATCGATTTTGGGAGCGGCGAAACCCGACATGTTGTAGACCTGCCGGTGAGACTTATTGTAGGATTCGATTGTATCCGGCAGTTCCTCGAATCTCCGTTCTTCAGCCAGCGCCTGATCGTAAAAGGAATTCGCGGTTGGAATACTCAAACCGAACAGCGCAGCCTTTCTGATATACTCTCTTCGTGTCGGTAACATGAGGTCCCTCGTGTCGATACTTTCCTTTCGTGGAATTTTCTGCTGCGAGCCGGGTACGGAATACCCTTGCAGGCCTGTCCGTCGGCGTGAACATCGGAGAAACGCCGTTATCCTTTCGTGGCAAGCGTGGTTTTCATCCACATGTTAAGTGGATCGCGAGGCTGCTCGGCGGCCGGTCTTCCCCTTCGACCCATGCCGCCCCTGGGGCCTCCTAAGCCGCCACGCTCGTATACACCTCCGGGCGATTGACGTGCGAGGCGTGAGGTCTGGATGCCGATCCCCACAGTGGATACAGGACTTTCGGCCACAGCGAAGGGTGTGTCATCCGTACGCAGGAGGGGCACCTCCAACTCATACACGAGATTGCCGTTGGTATCCGCGACCCGGGCGAAAATACCGTATTTCCCGGCTGCGTCGACCCCCACGAGCTTGCGGTCCCTGTTTCCGGGGCCGATGATACCGATGGAATGCTGCATCGAGTTGAGGATTCCGGTCATCCGCTCTTCCGGAGTATTTGTGTCTTCGCTTTCGGAATCGTCATCGGGAGTGACCCGCGCCGTCTGCAAACCGAGGGGGAAGAAAATCCCGAACTCTTTTCCCCGGCCGCCGTCAGGATCGAACCATACGGTGCATCCGGCGCAGACAATCTGCCGCTGTAGCGTCCTGTCACGGGTGGAAAGACGCAGATAGATGCTTTCCCCGTCGTTCATGACTCCAATGGTGATGTTTTTTTCTTCCAGAACATAGCGGCCGCCCTCCCATTCCGAGCCTCCGTCCACGCCGTCAATGTGGATATCCTTTTTCGGCCAGGCGCTCCTGACCTCGTACATGTCGCAGCCCGAGATGGCAAACGGGAGCAGGATGCATGCGGTGAGGGCCAGCATGTTGCATGTCAGGGGACTTTTCAAGAGTGATGTCCTTTCATGTAAACCGTGCGGATGTGTGACAAGAATACCATTTCATGAAGACAGGGCTGTTACTGATAATTATGGATACATCCATGAACGCATCCCCGCCATGCAGACCGGGCGGCCGTTCAAAATAGACAACGTGTGATTATCTAATCCGGGTATCCAGTTCGGTTAGCAAGACAAAATACAGCCGCTCTCTGCAAAGCCCCCTTCCGTCGCTTCGCGCCACCTTCCCCCGAAGCGGGAGAAGGAAAAGCGCCAGAGGTCGGGCTCCCTCTCTCCCTTCAGGGGAGATGGATATCGGGAGAGGGGGGCGATAAAAACCAGAGATTCACGCCTGAAATGCCCGGTTTCAGGCCCGGTCAATATCAATGTATATGGATGCTGACTTAACTTGATAACCGGATTATCTATATAAACACCATCCTTCATACGACAGTTTCATGCGCTTCCCGCTTCAGATATCCAGTTAGACAGTCTGGGCGTCCCCGGCGATCTCCACATTCCAGCCATACCGCTCCACGATCTTCTCCGCGAGAGAGGAGGAGGCATCGGGCTCGCCGTGGACGATGAATGTCTTCTCCGGCGGACG
>CAYNWJ010000354.1:0-4851 GCA_964400815.1 uncultured bacterium | reverse complement strand
CGGCGGTTCGAGGACCTGAAGTCATCACCGTTCACCCAGGACAGCCCGATCACCCGGTATTTCGAGTTACTTCCCGAATCGCCTCTGAAAAAAGACTGGCGGACAATGCTCGAAACCGCCGATTCCACTGAAAAGGAGCGGCTTCAGGACGGACTCAGGCAGCGCATCGCTCCCGGCGCCATCGATGTGAACATCATGACCAAGCTCGACTGCGACAATTACCGTAACGGCGAAAAGCTTCCGCCGGAATTCTCCGACGCCCGCGCGGCGCTCCGGGGATTCGCGAAAAGCACCCTCGCATCGTCGATGGTCTGTTCCGCCGGCATGAACCGCGACCTCTACCGGTACATGACAGGGTTCGACGATTTCAATCCCGACGGCGGCGCTGCGCCGAAGAAGAAGATCGTGATCAAGGTCAGTGACTACCGGTCGGCGGAATTCCAGGGGCGATTTCTGGCGAAGCTCGGCCTGTGGGTTTCGGAATACCGTATAGAATCGGGACTGAACTGCGGCGGTCACGCGTTCGCCACGAAGGGACTTCTTCTCGGTCCGATCCTCGAGGAATTCAGGGAGAAACGCGATGAACTCACCGAAAAACTCAGGTCAGTCTATCGGCGGGCACTCGAATCGCGCGGCATGACGGTCCCCGATGAAGACCCCTCCCTCAAGATCACCGTACAGGGCGGCATCGGCACGTCAGTCGAAAACGAACTGATGCACACATGCTACAAGCTCGACGGCACGGGATGGGGCACGCCATTTCTCCTCGTTCCCGAGGTGGTGAACATCGACGACACCCATCTGCGCATGATGGCCGAATCCGGAGAGAGCGACGTGTTCATGAGCGAGAGTTCGCCTCTCGGCATCCCCTTCTGGAACCTCCGCCGCTCGGCCAGCGAGGAGAGGCGCCGTGAACGTATCGCCGCGGGACGCCCCGGAGCGCCATGCAGAAAGGGGTATCTCACATTCGACACGGAATTGACGGGAGAACCGCTCTGCCGTGCCTCCGCGACCTACCAGAAAATCAGGCTGGAGCGGCTCGAGAACGAGGAACACGACATGCTGCAATACGAGGCACAACGGGAGAACATCCTGGCGAGAGCCTGTATCTGCAATGATCTCGCGGGCTCAGCCACACTCCCCCTGGGCATAGAACCCGATGCGGCGCCCGCCATATGCTGCGGCCCGAACATCACCAATTTTTCGAAAATCGCCACGCTCAGGGAGATGATAGATCACATATACGGCCGTTCGTCCCTTCCCGTGCTTGCCGACCGGTCGCACGTGTTCCTCAAGGAACTGTCCCTATACATCGACTATCTCAAAGACGAGGCGCACAGGACATCACTCGGCATCGCGAATCGTAACAGCGACTATCTCGCTGAATTCAAGGAGAACCTCCGGGCGGGCATCGACTACTACCTCACCCTCGCCGAAAACGCCGTCCTGGAGCGCAGGGAACGCTTTCTTCAGGAAATCCACGAACTCATGGCGGAACTGGAGAGCATCCCCCTCGCGGTGACTGTGTGAACCCGGAAATCCGCACCTGCGGTCCGACGCAATACCCACGAATAACGGCGCTTTTCCAGATTGCGGGAAGGCGCCGTTTTCTTTTTCCCGCCGACGGTGACGACCGCCGAAGAAGAATGGCGGCGCTTTTCCCGTTTCCGGCCCGATCAATCCTTGCAATGGCAACCACGGGCGCGTATACTATGCAGATATCGAACGTATACGTCCCCCCTGCCGGGCATATGAACATGCAACCGTAACGGAGATCATCGATGAATACGACCGCGCCTTTCCGGGTTTCCAACCGCTTGGCTCTCACCGTCACCGCCGTTGTTTCCGCCGTCATGCTCCTCGCTGGATGCGGAGCCGTATCAACCGGCATTCCCGACCCTGAAACCGTCGCGCGCATCGAAAGCGGATTCCGCGCGGATCAGGCGCAGTCGGCGGGTTTTTCCGATTATGGGTTCTGGCACGGCGGGGACGGCGAGCACTGGGCGGTCGGCATTGTCGATGGATTCGACGGTCTCGTGATCGTCGACGCTGAAAAAGGCGGGGAGATACGCCGTCTCGGGAAGCATGGCGCCGAAAAGGACGAGTTCGACGATCCCATCGCCATTACAGTCGTGGACGGCATGGCCTTCGTGCTCGAGCGGGGCAACCGCCGCATACAGGTCGTGGAGTTTCCCGAATGCGCATCGCTCGGATTCTTCGCCGTGGACCGCCTGCATGATCCCGTGGATTTCGCGCTCTTCCGTATCGAATTGGGCGCGTTCTATGCCTACATTCTCGACACCGCCGAAATCGACGGACAGCCGCAGACCCACGTCCTCCGGTACGCCTGTTCCCGCGCGGTGAACACCTTCCACGATGACTATCTGGCCACCTTCGGCTATTCCCCCGGAGACGGGTTCCTGCGCAATGCCACGGGGATCGCCGTCGACCGGGACGCCCGGCAGGTGCTCGTCACCGAAAAGCACGCAGGCGGAGTGAAGACACGGGTCTTCACCCTCGATGGTGATTTCGTGGGCCTCGATGTCAACCGGTAATCGTACCTGAGCTTTATCATGGGCCATCAACTCACGAGGACGCATTGCCATGAACGAACACACGGAAACAGGCATGGACAGGCGGCGTTTCATCGGGCGGAGCGGCGCGGCGCTGACGGGCATTCTCGGCTCGTCCATGCTCGAGCGGTCCGACACGCATGCGCAGCCACGCGAAAAAATCGTCGGCTGCTATTCATCGGTCAATGAAATCCTTGACCAGCCGAAATACATCGACGCTCTCCAACGGCGTCTGGGGGTCAACCTCCTCATCTGCGGGTCGGCCATCAGAATGCCCGAGTGGCTCAGAAAGATGAACCCGCTGGGAGATGCGGGATCGATGCACGCCCGCCACGCCGACGACGATTCCCGCCTGAGGGCCGCAATAGACGAAGCTCACGGACGTGGCATGCGGTTCCAGCTCTATTTCAGCGGTCATCATTACGGCGAAGAGAGCCGGCACATCATGGGCGAGACCTTCGACGGCGTCAAATTCATCGATCTCCCCCTCATAAAATATGCCCTCGCACATTCCGAATACACCGCGTGTTTCGAAAAACCGTCGGTGAAGGCATGGGAGCCGGCCCTGTTCGGTTATGCGGCAAAGGAATATGATGTCGATTCGATGTATGTGTCCCATCACCGGTACGCCACACCGTCCTTCTGGTCCAATCTCTTCGGCTGCGCATGTACGGATTGCCGTAAAGCCGCGGACAGGCTTGGATACAATTTCGACGACATGCGTCGCGCGATGATCTCACTGCGGACGCGCCTTTCGTCACTCGACAGAAAAACCGTGGAGCATATCGCCGCGTCCTCCCTCACGTTCAGTGACTTTCTCTCATTTCTCGGAGATAACGATGGTGTCATGGACTGGCTGTATTTCCGGGCCGGAGTGGTGGGTGAATCCCTGCGGCGCATTCATGATGCGGTGCATCTGTCATCCGCGGAACGGAGCACCTTCGTCACGGACACCCACTGCCCGACCATGGCTGTCTTTGTCGGGCACAATTACGAGGACCTGATCAACGGTTGCTCGGACGCGCTCCATCCGCTCACCTGGGCACAATGGCAGTATGTAAGCGTTATCGCCGCCTGGGCGAACCAGCTCTGCGAGTGGGTCGACGGGCTCGGAGAACCGGCCGCGCTGAACATCGTGACCCGTTTCTTCGGCTGGGAGGATATCGGTCTTCCCACAGGCGGCATCGCCGATCTGAAGGTGGAGGAGCACGCGCCCACCGACGGCACCTATAATCAGCGCATGCGAGATTTCTATGCCTCACTCGGCCCCGAACGGCTGGTCCGCCTCATGACACATGAATGGAAGCGCATGGAGGCGATCAACCGGGACCGTATTCCCGCCCACCCGGTGATAAAGGGTTACGAATGGCCGGAACAGGTCTGCCGTGAGCTGATGGACCGTTCCGCCGACATCGGGCTTGACGGATATGTTTTCCAGCGTACCGACGTTCTCATCGACCGTGATCGCCTGTGAAAGGAGACGCCATGTCCCGTACACGCATCGTCCGGATCGCGTTCTCCTGCCTCGTATACTTCCTCATCGCCGCCGCCCCGCCCCGTGCGGACGAGCTCATCGACATCGGATCGCGGCTCGAGCTCTTCACTGACGACCATATCATCGAACGCATGGATGGCGGCGCTGAACTCAGGCTTCATCATCCCGTGCCCCGGGAGATCGTCATGGACCACGACGAACCCTGGGAGGGAAGCGGCAGCGGCTATCACACCATCTTCCGCGACGGTGACCGGTTCCTCATGTACTACAAGGCCTGGCATCTGCATGTGACCGGTGACGGGCTCGACCTCCCTCATCCGACTTTCGGCTGCCATGCGGAAAGCGCGGACGGGATCCACTGGAGCAAACCTGAACTGGGCCTGTTTCCCTTCGAGGGCACGGCCGCCAACAACATCGTATGGGACGGCCCCGGCTCGCACGATTTCACGCCGTTCAGGGACACGAACCCCCGGTGCAGGCCGGAGGAACGGTACAAGGCGGTCGGCCGCGGCGGCGAGAATCTCCTCGCCTTCGTTTCGCCCGACGGCATCCACTGGACGCCCCATCCCGAAAACCCGATCATCGAGGGCCATGCCTTCGATTCGCAGAATCTGGTGTTTTACGACGGCCTCCGCGGGGAATACCGGGCCTATTTCAGGGACTTCCGTGACGGGAAGCGGGATATCATGACAGCGGTATCGAAGGACTTCGTCACCTGGTCCGAACCGGTGCGGCTTGAATATCCGGGCTCCCCCGTCGAACAGCTCTACACTAACCAGATCA
>CAYNWJ010000353.1:0-4882 GCA_964400815.1 uncultured bacterium | reverse complement strand
GTGCGGAACTGGCCGGATACACCGTCGTGGAACCGTCGAGCGTCCTGGCCACGCACCTCTCGGAGGTGATCAAGAACCAGGCGCACGAAATCCTCACACGGCAGGATGTTCAGAGCCTCGTTGACACGGCAAAGAAGGATTATCCCGTGATCGTCGAGGACCTTATTCCATCGCAGGTGTCCCTGGGGCTTCTGCAGAAGGTGCTCAAGCATCTGCTCAGGGAGCGTGTGCCGGTGCGCGATCTCGTCGCCATCCTCGAGGCGATCGGTGATTATGTCCAGACGACCAAGGATCCCTACACCCTCGGAGAATTTGCTCGGGCGGCGCTTTACAGAACGATAACGAAAATGTATATTGATGATGAGGGCAGGCTGACCGTTTTCACCCTGGCCCCGCAGATCGAAAAGCTCATCATGGACAACATGCAGTCCACCATGCACGGTGTCGTGGTGAACATCGCCCCCGACACGACCCAGAAGATACTGGAGCAGGTGGGTGTGCTGACCGACCAGATGATGGCGAACGACAAGCATCCCGTGGCGCTGGTTTCCTCGAGCATACGGTTCGCGTTCAGGACGCTTGTCGAGATCAACTTCCCCCGGCTCGTTGTCATCGCGTACAACGAGGTGTCGCCGGAAGTCGAGATATTCTCCATCGGCATGGTAAAGGTTGACTGATGGTAATCAAAAAATTCACAGCCCCGACAATGACCGAGGCCCTGAGCAAGGTGCGTGACGAGCTGGGAACGGACGCCATCATTCTCAGCACGCGGAGCGAGAAGCAGGGCGGCGTCTTCGATTTCATGGGACGGCGCATGGTCGAGGTCACTGCGGCGGTGGATGACGGGACCGGCGAGGAGGAAAAGAGCGGCGGCGGCGCGCCTTCGAAGCCCCGGCCGGTAAGCCCCGCAGAGGCGAGGAGCTATCCGCCGTCCCGGCCGGTGACCTACGAGGGAAGAAGCCGTCCCGATGCCGGCGTGCGTTCCGACAGCGTCGAGGTGCGCAATATCGAGAACCGTGTCAACATCGAACGCATGCTCGACGATATTACCGAGCTCAAGCGGTCGGTGAAGGTGCTGGCCGATTCCGCGCTGTCGGGCGACATGTCGGGCCTGCCGCCGAAGCTCTCGCAGCTTCTGGCGACCCTCAATGAAACGGGCATGGACGACAGGATCGCAAAACGGATCGTGCGGCAGCTTCTGGACGAGCTGAACGGGGCCGAGCTCAGCGATGCCGATACGATTCGCGCCAGGGCGGCGGAGCTTCTTCTGGGAGGCTTGCGCGATGTTTCCCCGGTCGCTTTCGCCGGCGCCAAACCCCGCATCGTCACCTTCGTCGGGCCGACAGGCTCTGGAAAGACCACCACAATCGCGAAGCTTGCGGCGGATTTCACCCTGAACATCGACAAGGACCTGACGATACTGACCATCGACACGAAGCGTGTCGACGCCGTGGGACAGCTCAAGGCCTATTGCCGTATTCTCAACGTGCCGCTCAATATCGCCTATACGCCCGACGAGCTGCCCGCGATCATGCCGATGATCATGAAAAGCGATGTCACGCTCGTCGACACACCCGGCTCCGGTCCCATGGACAGGCCCATGATGCTTGAGATGGTTGAATTTCTCCAGAAACTGGTGCCGCAGGAGGTCCACCTGGTCATGAGTGTGACCACGTCGCTGACCGAAATGAAACGCATTTACGAGAATTTCAGCATCCTCAAGCCGAACCGGATCCTCTTCACGAAACTTGACGAGACGAACTGCTACGGACCCTTGCTGTCGTTCGCCGCCACGGTGAACATACCAATGTCCTATGTCACCTTCGGGCAGAATGTGCCGGGGGATTTCGCGCTCGCCGATCCCCGCGGGCTCATCGAGGAGAATCTGGGCGGGAAGGCCGGGGATCGGGCCTGAATGATGCGCGCACAAGCGGATGAGACGGATGGCGCTTCCGGATGGGTGCCTACCCGGAACGCCCGCCGGCCGGACTGAAAGAACGGATCGAAAACGATATGAGCAGAGATTTCGATACACGGAGCACATCGGGCAAGGACGGCGGCGCCCGCGTTTTCGCCATAACCAGCGGAAAGGGCGGTGTGGGCAAGACCTCCATCGCCGTCAATCTGGCGATCACCCTTTCCAAGGTCGGGCTCCGGGTGCTGTTGATCGACGCCGACATGGGGCTTGCGAATGTGGATCTCATGATCGGGTCCTCGGCCGCCAATTCCATCGAGGATGTGATGACCGGACGGGCCAGCATCTTCGACGCGCTCGCCGAGGGGCCCGAGGGGCTGACCGTGCTTCCCGCCGCTTCCGGCCAGGGGAGCATCCGTGGGATGGAAGACAATATCACCCGCTTCAAGAAGGAACTGAAAAAGCTCCGGAACGCCTTCGATTTCATTTTCATCGATACCGGGGCGGGCATTTCGGCGAACGTGATCGATTTCGTCTTTCTCGCCGATGAGATCGTGGTCATCATGACGCCGGAGCCCACGGCGTTCGCGGACGCCTATGCCATGGTGAAGCTCGTGGTGAGCGAGAAGAGCCGGGCGAGTGTCGGAATCGTCGTCAATATCGCAAAAAGCGAGAACGAGGCTGAGAAGATATTCGTGAAATTCAACGAGATCGTGAGACGTTTTCTGGGCCGTGACGTCGTATACAGGGGATCGGTCGCCCAGGACCGGGTCGTCGCCGAGGCTGTCATGCGCCAGATTCCCCTCGCCCTGTATGCGGGGAAATCGGAACCCATGCAGAACATCAGAAAGATCGCCCGGAACATTCTCGGTCTCGCCGAAACTAAACGTAAGGGACTTTTCAGCCGATAAGTAACATACAGGAAGGTTCATGAACCCCAAATCAGGAAATTCCGGCAACGTACAACCGGGACGCCACGGCATATCCGCCTACCGAAAGATGTCGGATACGGAAAAACGCGACGAGATGGTGAAAAAACATCTTGATCTCGTCAATTTCATAGCGGCGCGGCTGGCCATCGGGCTTCCCGACTGGATCGACAAGCGCGACCTCGTGAGCGCGGGCGTGATGGGATTGATCGACGCGGTCAACAATTTCGATGCCTCGCGCGGGGTCAAATTCGAGACCTATGCCAAAACCCGCATTCGGGGCTCGATCATCGATGAGCTCCGGGCGCTCGACTGGATTCCCCGATCTACACGGGCGAAATCGAAGGAGATCGAGTCCACCGTGGCGTATCTCGTCAAGGAACTCGACCGGTTCCCCACGGACGAGGAAGTGGCCAACGAGCTTGGATGGGATATGGACAAGTATCACAAAACACTGGGGCAGGTCTCAGTAACCACCCTCCTGTCCCTTGACGAGATGATAGGCTCCACCTCGGGCGGGAATCCCGTGCGGCGCATCGATCTGGTCGAGGGCGAATCCGAGGACCCGCTGGACACCATCGAGCACCGGGAGCTGGTCGGGAGCGTCGTCGATATTCTCACGGAGCTTTCAGAGCAGGAACGCCTGGTCATTGCCCTCTATTATTACGAGGAGCTGACGCTCAAGGAGATCGGCATGGTGCTGAATGTCACCGAATCACGCATATCCCAGGTCCATACGGCGGCCATCATCAAACTGCGCGCCAAGCTCAGGTCCAAATACGACGAATCCTGAAACGGCGGTGATCGGAATGGTCAGACCCATTGAAATTACCGATTCCATATCGAAGGCCGAGGCGATCCAGCGGCTCCAGCAGACCCAGAAGATCCAGCCGGAGGCGGCGAACCAGTTCCAGAAGACCCTCACCGACAAAATGGACCACGAGCAGGTGAAAACCCCGAATCCCGTCCCCAAAGAGGACCAGGTGGTCATTCATGTGGACGAGAAGGAAGAGGAAAGGAACCACAAGGGCGATGACCGTGATGAATCCCATGAGGAGCGCCATGCCGCCGGTCATGAGCAAGCCGATGAGAACATGAAGAAACGAAGCGGGGACGGGGGGCGCGATCATATCGACATTCGCGTGTGAATCCTACCTCGGGAGGTCTTCGATGCACGCGCAAGGGTGTGGCATTCACGCACAGGGGCAGGTGGAACGATTTGAGAATAACAGGACCGGACCTTCCCGGAGGCCATCGGTTGCGGCCCGGCGGGGAGCAGGTCGCTGATACCGGGAGAACGACCGGCGAAAGGATTGCCGGGGCTGACGGAGCGGCGGGGGACAGGGCCGCTCTTTTTGTTGAAAAGGGACTGGACATGAGCGCCGCGGAGGTCAGCGCACTGGAACGGGAGCTTGTGGCCGCCGGTCTTTCTCTCGATGATCTGGATGCGGGAAGCGCTCTCAGGGCGGTCCTTCTCAGGCGTCATGGCATCCCGCTCGACCGTGCGGTCATTACCGGTTCATGGGAGGGCGAACCGGCGATTTCCGGGCAGGTTGCAGATATCGCCGCCTCTCTGCAGGCGCTTCTGACGAATGCATCGCTGCCGGATGACATCGCCGCCGCGGCGCGCACCCTCCTTGCATCGCTTGAGGGCCTCCTGTCGGGAACGATGGAAACGCCTCCGGAAGTGGCCGGGCTCAATGCCGAGGCGCGTTTCACCGCATGGGCTGCTTCGTTCGAACAGGGATTGCTGGAGCTGTTCCGGCCGGGCGGGGCGCTCGCCGGAAATTCCGGGGGCGGTCTCGCAGGCAGTGTTATGGCGCCGGACGGCGTGGCTTTCCCGGATGCCATCGCGTCCGGTCTCCGGGAGGTGTTCGATGGGTTCCGTGAAACGATCGTGCGCCTCGGCTCCTCCGGCGGTTCACGGGTCGATTCGTTCCGCACGGCCTTCGATGCCCTGGCGTCCGGTGCCAGGGAGGTGCTGGCGTCAAATCATCGCTTTCAGGGATATCCAATTTTCTGCGGGATACGCAAACGT
>CAYNWJ010000352.1:3383-4967 GCA_964400815.1 uncultured bacterium | reverse complement strand
GTCGGAACGCTTCGAAATCTATCGGCACGATCCCGAGGATCCCGCGAGCATTCCCAGCAACCTCGTCGGGCACCTCGCATTCGACCGAGCGGGTACACTCTGGGTCGGAACTGCCGGCGGTCTGTGCTCCATTGACGATGATTCCGGCCGCTTCACACAGTATCCCCATGAAAGCGGCAATCCCCTGAGCATCAGCACCGACGCCATCTGGCCCCTGTATGTAGACCGTACCGGTATCCTTTGGGTCGGAACGCTTTTGGGCGGTGTCAACAAACTCGTTTCCCCCGAAACGCTGTTCGAATATTTTCCCTTCGGGTCGGGACCGCTCAGACCCATTCAGGACGGTTTCGTCAACAGCATATACGAGGATTCCAGGGGACGTTACTGGTTCGGCACGCAGAATGGGCTCGTCTATACCGAAAATGACCTGAAACATCCCCGCAAAGTACCGTTGAATTTCAGGCGGGGCGCCAGCTTCGGAAAGGGATATGTTTACAGTGTCACGGAGGATTCCCGGTCGAGAATCTGGATCGGTACGGGCGGCATGGGTTTCGGTGTGTTCGTGGAGGAAACGGGAACGTTCGAATTGTATTCATGGAACAACGGCGAACTGGTGGACGTGTATGTCGGCGGTGTTCACGAAAGCGGCGACGGCACGCTCTGGGTCAACACCTTCCAGGGAATCGCCGTTTTCGATCCCGTCTCCAAGAGAACAGTTGAAACAATAAGAAACATGGAATCAGAAAAACCCCTGACTTCCAATCAGCTTCATACAGCCCTGATGGACAGGCACGGTTCCTATTGGGTGGGCACATACGACGGTCTGAACATCATCGACACGAAAACGAAAACCGTCAGGAAACTCTTCGACGGCGGCGACCGGTCAGTTAACGGCATTCCCCATAAAATTTTCGCCATCGCGCACGGCCCGGATGATGACATTCTTGTCGGCACCGATCACGGACTGCTCCGCTATCGTCATGCAACCGATGCGTTCGAGACGCTCATTCACCCCCGCGATCTTCAAAACGAACCGGTCATCGGCATCGCAGTCGACCGTAACCGGTGCATCTGGGTGACGACCAAGACCCTGATCGGCCACCTCGACACAGAAAACGGATCGCTGAGACTGTTCAGCGGCGCCGACGGGCTCCCGTTCATCAGCAATATGGAGCGTGCATGCTACTGCGACAGAAAAGGGTATGTCTATGTCGGCGGAACCGGTGGATTGTATCGGTTCCATCCCGACAGAATGGATCATGACAGCGTTCCCCCGCCCGTGGTCCTGACCTCATTCAAAAAATTCAACAGGGAGGCAATGCTTCCGGCGGACATAACGGAAATCGAATTCATCGATCTGAGCTACAAGGACACCTTCTTTTCCTTCGAGTTCGCCGCCCTCGATTTCACGGCGCCATCCAAGAACCAATATGCCTACATGATGGAGGGCTTCGACGATGACTGGGTGGATATCGGCAACGAGCGCACGGCCACCCAGGATCTCAGCTACGCCATGGATCAACTGGTGGAAATCGCCGTGCGCGCCTTGTCACCGGGCATCAATGACCCGTTTACCGCGATCAA
>CAYNWJ010000352.1:0-3373 GCA_964400815.1 uncultured bacterium | reverse complement strand
AGCCGGGAGAGTATGTGTTCCGTGTCAAAGCGGCGAACAACGACGGCACGTGGAACGAGAACGGTGCGTCCGTGCGCATCACCATCGAACCGCCCTTCTGGATGACCTGGTGGTTCCGCGGCCTGGCGTTCCTGCTGCTCACAGGCATCATCGCGGGCGCCCATACGCTTAGGGTCGTCGTCATTAAGCGTCAGCGGGAACAGCTGCAGAAGCTGGTCGACCAGCAGACCGAATTTCTTCAGGACGCGAACAAAAGACTGGAGAAAATGGCGGTCACCGACGACCTGACCAGGGTCTACAACCGCAGATATTTCAACACGTATTTCGAAAACCACTGGCGTCTGGCGGTCCGCGAGGGACAGCCTCTGGCGGTGATACTCGGTGACATCGATTTTTTCAAGCGTTTCAACGATCATTACGGTCACCAGGAGGGTGACGACTGTCTGACGAATATCGCCCGGCTGCTCGCCGAAAACGTCAACCGTCCCGGCGACATGGTTGCGCGGTACGGCGGCGAGGAATTCGTCATCGTTCTGCCGAACACATCGCTCACGGGCGCGGAACACGTGGCGAACCAGCTTCTGGAAGCGGTCCGCAACGAGGCCATTCCTCACGATAAATCGGAAACGGTTTCGTATGTGACCATGAGTTTCGGCGTCGCCGCAGCGCATCCTTCGAGCGGCGACAATCCCGATGCGATGGTGGGCGCCGCTGACGACGCTTTGTACGAAGCCAAAAAAATGGGAAGAAACCGTATGGTTGCGGTGTTCTTCGGGAAAAAGTCCGAAGGCGGATGAACGGACGCCCATGCAGTTTCAAGGCGGCGGACCGGCGTCAACCGTACCTTAAGAAAAACCACTAGTTACTGATTTTTCATTCGACGGGAGATTGAGATGCGACTGTGTTACAACGACGGCTTCGGCGGCCCTCTGGGAAAGATCAAGCGAGAGGACGCTGCGTTCTACCGCGAACTCGGCTTCGGCGTGGTGGGACTGAACGTGGGGGACGCGAACGCGACGGAAGCGGATATCGATCACGCGAAGCGGGTGCTCGAGGAATACAGTCTCTATCCGGGACCCTACGGCGCGGGACGGACGGTGTTCCATCCGGATGACGAAACCTGCCGGCGCTTCCAGGATGAGATCAGGCGTGTCCTCGCGACCGCCGGAGCGATGGGCTGCCCCACCATCCGTATCTCCGGCGGAAGCTACCATCCGACGAATGTCTGGATGCACCATCCGGAGAATGCGACACAGAAGGCCCTCGACACCTTCGTTGAACACACGAAGAAACTGGCGCCCGTCGCCGAGAAACATCAGGTCGCCATCTGTCCCGAAACAACCCAGTTCACCATCATCAACACCATCGACCGCATGTGCGAGTATGTCGATCGCTGCGACTCACCCTATGTAAAGATCGTCTTCGATCCGGTGAACCACATGACCGCCGAACGTGTCTACAAATCCGGCCGTTTCGTTCAGAAGGCCATCGCGACCCTCGACGAGCGGATTGGCGTCATCCATGTCAAGGACGTTATGGTGCAGGACGCCCATCTGGTCGTGCACATCGACGAAACGAAAATGGGAACGGGCCTTCTGGATCATGCCGCCCTCATCGAGGCGACGGTGCTCCTTGAACCCTGGAAGACCTTCTCCCTCGAACACATCAGGGACCGCAACCTCATCAAGCCCGCGGTCGACCACATCCAGTCAGTGGCGAAACGCATCGGCCACACCTGGACGGACCCGTCATGCTCCCGCGAGCGTTTCCGGAAAGGCCTCTGCGGCAAACGGTGACGTGGAATTCACGGAAGGACCTATCGGATGAGACACGGATTGATGACAGTTGCGGCGGCGATCATGATCACTTCGGCCGCCATGCACGCGCCGGCCCAGACCATTCGGGAGAAGGAACAGCGGAGAAAGGAGCTCAACGACCGTCTGGACGTTCATAATCTCCGCCAAAAGACTTCGTTCGTCGTGGACACCTCTCCCGCCTTTCTCGATGAGCCGGAAGGCGTGCCGGCCGCCGTGGAACACACCGTGGCGAAGACTCCCCCCACCGTCCGTTTCATGATCGTCCCCGACATGGAACCGGAATATTATTTCGACATGGAGGAGGGCGGCGAGTCGTACATGTTCGCCTGGGCCAACTGGGCGAAAGTGGCCCGGAGCGATGACAACCGATTCTTCTTCTCGGTCAGCGACCATCGCGGCGTGGGATGTCATATCAATCTCTACGAGTATTCCCCGGGCCGCGACCTTGTCCACAAGGTGCTCGATGTGAGCGATCTCCTGGGCTGGACGGACGACACCCTTACCGACGGCAAGATCCACGGGCACATGGGAATCATGCCCGACGGCACGCTCTGGGGCGCCACCCATTACGGCGTCCATCCCGATTCCTCCTGGTGGGCGAACGGCTATCGCGGGAGCTGGCTCTTCAGCTACAACATCAACACCCACGAGGCGAAGAACCATGGCGTTCCCCTCATCGGCAACATGCTTCCCGACTTCACCGTGGACACCGAGCGCGGTCGCCTGGTGGGCACCGGCGCCAACAACACCATGCTCTGCTGGGACTGCATAAACAGGAAGGTCACCTATGCCGGATATCCTCCCAATGGCTGGATATGGTGGCGGCGGGGGATGTTCCTCAACCGCGATACCGGGAAATTCTGGAGCACCGATGCGAACGACCCCGAAAAGCGGTTCATCAGTTTCGATCCCGAACTGAACCGTTTCGAGCGCCACGAGGTCTCGGGACCGGTCAACCCGCACTTCCGCGATCCCGACGCCCACACCGATCTCCGTGGATACACGCACCGCCCCGCCTTGGACGGCTGGTACTACATGAACTGCGAGAACGGCTCGTTCTTCCGATTCAAGCCGGAATCTCCCGACGGTCCGGTTGTCGATCCCCTGGGAGTCACCTGGCGCGTGGAGAACCAGTCCCAGGGACGCGCCGATTTCGGCATGGATGTTCTCCAGCAGATGGTGAGCCCGAAGGGGCGTTACATCTACTATCTCCCCCAGTACTACCCCGCCCCGCTTGTCCAGTACGATGTGAAGACCGGCAGGAAAAAGGCCCTCTGCTGGCTCTATGATTACTATTTCGAGAAGTACGGCTATTGGATCGGGGGGTGCTACGGGGCCGAAATCTCCACTGACGGCTCCTTCGTGGTCGCCTGCGTCAACGGCGCATTCAAAGGCAACGACCTCTCGCAGGGAATCGGGAACATCGCATACGGCCATCCGGCGATTGTAGTGATCGAGATACCCGAGAGCGAGCGGGTTGAGTGATGAATAATCGCATCATCTCAGAACTGTCCGGAGAACGATTCAAAGAATAGTATTATTCGTTTCAGCAAAAC
>CAYNWJ010000351.1:0-4971 GCA_964400815.1 uncultured bacterium | reverse complement strand
GGGGAAGGTGGCGCGAAGCGGCGGAAGGGGGCTTTGCAGAGAAAACGGCTGAATCATGTGTTGCTTATCGAACTGGATACCCGGATATTATTTTGGATATAATGCCATACTTTATAATAGCTTATGTGAATTATCCGATGGGTTTTTGGAGGGGTGCAAGAAATGGCATTTCCGGAATCCCGCCGTCCCCGGGTCCACCGGGACGATGGGGCTTTTTGCCGGGAAACGGAGCGTATGAAACAGCTGAAACTCCGGCCTCTTTCGCGGCCGCACATCAGATACGCCGTTCAAAAAACAAGGGCGCCGGCCCGAAGACCGACGCCCGTCACCTACCGAAGAAAGGGGGAAAAATCAGCAGGTCGCTTTCGTTACTTGAGGAGGGTCATCTTGTGATTGAGGACCTTGTTGCCATACATCTCGATGCGGGCGAAATAGGTGCCGCTCGCATGAGAGCCCGCGTTCCAGGTGACCGCATAGGAACCCGGAGCGTGAACGCTGTCCACCAGCTCGTCGATCTTGCGGCCGAGCACGTCGTAGATGCTCATCCTGACGGTGCCGGGCAGCGATACGGTGTAGTTGATGGTGGTGGCGGGGTTGAAGGGATTGGGATAGTTGGAAACGACGTCGAATTCTATCGGCGCTTCATCCTCGACACCGACGGAGTCTCCGGTGAAGGCATACTTCATGACCTTGAAGATCTCGGTGTTGTCCATGTAGCGGCCCCTGATGGGACAGTTCTCGTTGGAGTAGGTGAGACAGAGGTTCGAGGCCGGGCCCTTGGCGAAGAGGGGTATGATCTGGTTGGTATGGCTGCCGCTGTTGAAGGTTCCCGTGGGGAGCTTGCCCTGGCCGTTGTTGACGACCGGCGTCCAGTTGGCGTTGGCGTCGCGGGCGTCGGGGCCGGTAAGCAGACCGGTTTCATGGTCGCCGGTGACGATGACGAGGGTCTCGTCCCAACTGCTGTTGGCCTCCACCCAGGCAATGACAGCGTCAACGGCGTCGTTGTATTCCATCTGCTCCTCGATCATGCGGCCCATCCAGTTGCCGTGGCCGGCCCAATCGACGGCGCCTGCCTCGACGTGGAGGAAGAACCCGTCGGGATCGTTGTCGAGCACGTTGAGTGCGGCGGCGGTCATCTCGGCGAGAGCGGGAACGTTCTCGTTCCGGGGATCGGAGAAGGGATCGGTGACGATGTCCTCGTTGTCCGAATAGGCCATCTTGGCGACCTGCTCGTCAAGGACCATCTGGTCGACGACGGCCTCGGGATTGAAGGCCATCTTGCCGACGGAGCTGGAGCGGTTGTACTGGAGGGTGCCGTTGACCTTGGCGAGGCCGAAGACGCGCTTCGGGGTGTCGCCGGTCATGAGGGCCTGGAAATCGGCCTTGTCCTCGACCACGGTCCAGACGTCGGCGGCGCCGTCACCGTCGACATCCTCGACCTCGTTGCCTTCGAAGGCGGTCATGCCGCCGGCGGAGACGGCGTTGTAGAAGTCGATGCCGCCGGCATACTTGTCACTGGCGGAATCGGAGGGCTGGTTGTCGTTGTCATAGAGTGGATGGCCCGCGCCCATGACGACATCGAGCCTGCTGTCGAGGAGCATTTCCTGGGCGATTTCGACATAATTGTTCCTGGATGCGTTGTGCGCGCCGAAGCCGGCGGGAGTGGCGTGGGAGAACTGGACGCTCGAGATGGTGCCGGCGGCCTTGCCCATTTCCTTGGCGATTTCGGCGATGCTCTTGAGGCGGGAGGCGCGGGAATCGACGGCGATCGAACCGCCGTAGGACTTGGATCCCGTTGCCATGGCGGTTACGGCCGCGGCGGAGTCGGTGTAGAACTCGCCGATGTAGTCGAAATTGCTTTTCGCGTCGGAACCGTCATACCCGAATATCTGCCAGGTTCCCTCGGGATGATATCCTTTGCCCTGTGCCTCTCCGTCGACCACCCAGTAGCCCATGTAGTTGGACATGCCGGTGTAGACGGGGAATGTGGCGTAGGACTGGGCGTTCTCGGCGCCGGCCACATAGTAGTCGGTGGCGAGAACGTGGTTGTGGCTCCAGCCGTCGGAGATGAGGAGGATGACGTTCTTGGCGGTGTCCCCGGCGATGGCGGGAGTCGCCGCCGTGACCACGGCGAGGGCCGCGGCGAGCAGTGCGCTCAGTTTCTTCATGGGTGAATCTCCTTTGATGAAAATGTTGATGGAACGTGTGGTTTTTGCACGCATCGTACGTCTCGTTTTCCGGCTCTCTATCACCCCCTTTGCGCCGATAGTGCAGAGAGAAGAAAACGGCAGGTACGGCGAACGGATGACAATTAAACAGGAGAACGTTATGGTGTCGCGACCGTCTTGTTGTTTCTTTGTGATAGATCTGTAACAGATGTTTTAACAGAGCGGGGGTATCATAAAGGGGGGGAATGGATTGTGACGCGGTCTGCATCTAACGGAACGGCGCGCCCTCAAAAAGAGCGCGCCGCAGATGGGGAAATAATATGGGGATGGAGGGTCGGGGTGGGCGCCGGCCTGCGTCAATAATCGAACTTGTCCCTGTCCTCGAGGGGGACGAGATCGATCTTTCTTCCCGCCAGGGGCAGATTGTCGCGCACGTGGTCCTCGTTCTTCATCTCGGAGTTCACGCAGGTGATATGGGGATTCTGGAGCACCCAGAGATAGGCCTTCATGGGGACCTTCATGTCGCCGGGTATGGTGTGGTGGAGCCGCTCCAGACGGCCCGGGGGCACCCAGATGTCCTCCTGCCGGTCCGGATAGAGGGGCCGGGCCGCCTTCATGGAGATGACCCCGACGCCGTGGTCGTGGGCGAAGCGGACGGCGTGATCGCAGAAATCCGCGTTCACCATGCTGTAGGCGATCATGACGGCGTCGTAGATGCCCCGATCCACGGCGGTGAGGAGGATATAGGCCGGATCGGTGTGTGCCGAGAGGCCGCAGGCGCGGATCTTCCCGTCCTGTTTCAGCTTTTCCAGCGCCTCGCCGATCTCGGGGATGAGCAGTTCCTCTGGAGAGTTCGCGCCGTGGGGGCACATGAAGAGATCGAGGTGGTCGGTTTCGAGACGCTTCAGGCTCTCTTCCACGGAGTTGATGATGCGGGTGTAGTATTCCTTTCTCCTGTCGATTCTGTCGCCGTAATGGTTCTCCATCACATTGCTGAAATACGCCTTCCGGATCTCGGTGATCTGCCAGGCGCCGTACCGGCCCAGGTAGCGCGACTCCATGATGTTGCGCTTTTCAATGAGCTCACGGGCCTCGCGGTCTATCTTCTTCTTTTCAGCGTCTGAAAGCTCCAGGTACATGTTCCAGTAGAAATTGTTGCGGTTGCTGTCGAAGATGCTGACCTTGGAATTGACGAACACCTTTTCCCGCAGGGAGGACCGTCTGAGAAGACGGCCGTATCCCTCCTCGCTCCTCCCCCCGCCATAGGCCGGGGATGTGTCGAAATAGTTGAGTCCCCGCTCGACCGCCATCTCCACGTGGCGGTTGTTGTCGGGAGCGATGGTGTTCCCGCCCATGACGATCTCGGAGACCATGTAGCCGGTGCGGCCCAGACGGCGGTAGGCCATTTCCGGCTGACGGTTCCGCCATTCGGGTTCAATCTCTGTTCCGGCGGTCGCCGCGGCGGCATTCTTCGGGGATGCCGCGAGTCCCGCCGCAGCGGCTGCGTTGACAGTCAGGAAGCGTCGTCTTCCCATTTCGTTGTGCATGTTCCGGCTCCTTGGATATGATGCAGCGATTCAGTTGATGGTATTATTTCGGATCGTCACACTCTCTGGAAGTACCGTCGTGCGGGTTATGATTCGTGCCATTCTCCCGCCCCTCGCGCGAAAGCCGGGCCACGATCTCCGGCACGGTTTACCGTGTTCTCATGCCTTGCCGCCCATCTCCCTCCGTTTCAGCACCCGTTTCAGCACCGGCGACCAGGCGAGGATGATCAGCACGGCGAACAGCCCCGCGAGCACCGCACCGGGTATCCTGAAATAATTCCCCGCCGCGGCGAGAATGTAGAACCGCGGCGCGCGGGACAGGAACACCCCGAGCGCGTATTTCATGATCGGATAGTTTCCCATAACCACCAGGAAGCGGACGGGAAAGAACGGCAGCGGGGTGAAACCGGCAACCAGGATGGCGGCGAAGGGGGCCTTCCCGAAAAGGCGGACGACGGCGTCGGCGGTTTTCGTCTCCCTGAGCCTGCGGTACTGTTTCGTGTCGGTGAAAAAGGAGAACACCGAATAGTTGATCATCTCGGCCGGCACCGTACCCGCCACGGATACCAGCGCCACGATCCACGGCGGGAAGAACTCGCCGTACCACAGGAGTATCGGTTCGTGCGGCACGAGGCCCACGAGGAACTCCGACGGGAAGGAATAGAAGAAGAGAACGAGCAGGCTCCTGCTCGCCCGCACCGTCTCCGAACCGAGCCACACGCCCAAAATCGTGAGGATCATGCCGATTTCGAGGACGAGGACGATCGTCCTGACACGTCGTTTTCCCGGGGTGACGTTCCCGGTTGTTTCCGGCTCGGCCGGCATGGGATCCCCCGCTGAGGACGGTGCGCTCATCGGTTGAGCGTCTGCACCGCGCCGGTGATCAGGTTGTTGAAGGGATTCTCCGTGCCCGCCCTGATGCAGGTGTGGCAGAAGGTGCAGTCGTTTGTCTTCGTGAATCCCTCGAGCAGCTCATCCCGCGTGGCATAGTCGGTGATGATCAGCCCGCAGGGAGACAGGGTGCCGTCGGGATTGACCACCATGAAGCGCTCTCCGGCGCGGCAGTCGGGAATGGACTCGTCACGGAAGAAGCGGTACATGTCCCGGAAGAAGGAGTCCGTGGTGCGTACGGCGCCGCGGGTTCGCTTGAATTCGATCAGCGTGTCGATGATCTCCTCGAAGGCGGGAAGCTCATCGCGCGGTATCATGTATCCCTTGTCGTCGGTCCTGAGCCAGGTGTCGGGGCTGAAATTGAT